>JBGPLH010000048.1:0-14385 GCA_041486365.1 Thermodesulfobacteriota bacterium
CATTCATCTCGATAGCGCGCTCATTCCCCTTGGTATCCCGCATCGACATCGCGACGCCGCGCAGCCGCTTCTCCGCGATCAGGCGCTGGCGCATGTCGCTCAGGCGCTTCACCAGGTTTGGAGGGACGAAGCGCGTGATCGGCTTGCCGATCACATCCGCCTCCTCCAGGCCCACGACCTGGAGCCCCTTGCCGGTGATGGTCGCGATGCGCATCTCGGCGTCGACGGTGAAGACGAAGACGTCGAGGCGCTCGACGAGGTCCCGGTATTCCTCCAGGGCCTGAGCGAGCGCCTCCGTGCGCTCCTTCAGGGATGCTTCCAGCCGGTCCAGGACCCCGGGGTCCGCCGCGCGCTCGCGGCGCGCGGGCGCCCGTCGCCCGGGTACGCGGGCCGCCTGAAGTAGCGCCGCCTGCGCCCTTCCGTGCTCCGCGTCGAGCGCACGGATCGCCGCGTTCCGCCCGCGCCGCGGGATTTCCTCGTCGGCTTCGAGCCGGGCGCGGCTCACGTCGAAGAGGGCCGCGCACCAGCGCGCGCACCAGGCGGGATCGATCTTGCGAGATTCGAGGAAGGCTAAGAGACGGGAGAGGTTCGTGATCGAGAAGTCTGATGAGGTTTTCGCGGGACGCCGTTCGATGGCGAGCAGGATGCGTGAGAGCATGCGGCGCAAGGCGGCGTCGCCCGCGTCGCGGGCCAGCCGCCTGCCCGGAGACGTGGCGAGGATCCGATCGGCCCAGGCGCCGATCACCTCGTGCCGGTGGCGAGAGAGAAGCGCCGGCCAACGCCTCCGGGGAGGACGCTTTGCCGCCGGTCGAGCCTGGGGGGATGACTTCGAGCGCATGATCCTCACGGATTGGGCGGCCGTTCGGTACAAGAGCGCGATGCATCGTACCAATGGCATCGTGTTCAAGTCAATGGAAGAGTCGGTGTGAGGTTACGCCCCCAAGGTTAAATTTCGGAAACATCGGCGTGAAGAAAGCGAGATCGCTTCACATGCCCCGCACAGCATGCGCACATGGCTTCCACAGCCCCTGCACACCCGGCTCCACAGCCGCATTGAACCCGATTCAATAACCTCGTCTTGACACCACCGGGGGCCCGTGGTACCAAACTGGGCGTTTTCAGGCGACTTCCCGCGTGTCTCACGAGGGGAGACGCATCGGGACGTGGCTCAGCCTGGTAGAGCACCTGGTTCGGGACCAGGGGGTCGCTGGTTCAAATCCAGTCGTCCCGACCATTCCAGAAAAAAAGGCGGCCGGGGATGACCCGGCCGCTTTTTTTATTCTCTCAGTTCAATCTCTTGGTTTCTTTCCCGACCGTGCGGTCCACGAATGCCTAGCGGCGGAACCGCAGGAGCCGCTCCGGCCCGACGCCCATCGCGAACAGCGACGCGCTACCCCAATTGAGGAGCATGTTGCGCAGAAGGCCGTTCCGGTCGTAGCGGCGAGGGGAGGTCCGCACGCGTTCAGGCGCCAGGACCACGCGCCCGACGCGCTTCGCGCGCCGCACGAGGCAGAGGTCCTCCATGATCGGAATCTCGCGGAAGCCGCCGAGCCGCTCGAAGGTCTCGCGCCGCAGGAACAGGGCCTGATCGCCGTAGGGAAGCGCGAAGAGACGCGCGCGGAGATCGGCGCCGAATACGAGGAAGCGCGTGCCGGAGTCCTCCCGGTCAAAGCCGAGCCGGAAGGCGCCAAGCGACACGCGCGGATCGGCGAGCACGCGCGACACGCGGGCAAGGGCGCCTGCGGGCAGCCGCGTGTCGGCGTGGAGGAAGAGCAGCGCGTCGCCCCGCGCGGCTCGCGCGCCGGCGTTCTGCTGCTTCCCGCGCCCCGCCGGCGCCGGGACGACCTTCGCTCCGGCCCTCCGGGCCGCTTCGGCCGTGCCGTCCGAGGAGCCGCCGTCCGCGACGATCACCTCCCGGGGCCCAAGCGCGCGCGCGTGCGCCACCGTGCCGGCGATGAGGGACTCCTCGTCCAGGGCCGGGATGACGATGGAGACGCGAAGACCGGATCCGTTCATGGGGATCCCGCGGGGAGGCCCGGAAGGCCGGGACTTCCGGGCCTAGACGGGGGAGACCAGCTCCCCCAGTCGCTCGGTAAGCTTCATGTTCTCGCTATAGTCCACCGGGCAATCGATCACGCTCGGGATGCGCTGCGAGAGCGCATCTTTCAGGATTGGCGCCAACTCACCGGCCGCCTGCACGCGGTACCCCTTGCACCCGAAGGACTCCGCCAGCTTCACGAAGTCGGGGTTGCGAAAGCGCACGTGCGACTCGCGCCCGAACTTCCGGATCTGCTTCCAGGCGATCAGCCCGTAGCCGTCGTCGCGGAAGATCAGGTTCACGAAGGGGAGCTGGTGCTCGACGGCCGTTTCGAGCTCCTGCGCGTTCATGAGGAAGCCGGCGTCCCCCGACAGCGCGAGCACCCGCCGCCCGGGCTGCCGCTTCGCCAGAAGCGACGCCGCCACGCCGCCGGGCAGGGCGATTCCCATGGCGGCGAAGCCGTTGGAGATGATGCACGTGTTCGGGTTGTAGCAGGGATAGCAGCGCGCGACCCACACCTTGTGCGCCCCCACGTCCGAGATCAGCACGTCGTCGGGTCCGAGCGCCGCCCGCACCTCGGCGATGGCGCGTTGGGGCTTCATGGGGAAACCGGGGTCGTGGAGGTAGCGCTCGTGGATGTCCGACACGATCTCCTGCCGGAGGGCCGCGATCGAGTCGCTCCCCGAAGGCTCGGCACGCGCCGCGATCCGGTCCAGGCTCTCGGCGATATCGCCCACCACCCCCACCTCCACGATGTAGAAGGCGTCGACCTCCGCGGGCGTCATGTCGATGTGGACGATCTTCTTGTCCCCGGCGGGGTTCCAGAAGCGGGGCGCGTACTCGATGAGGTCGTATCCCACGCAGATCACGACGTCCGCCCGGTCGAAGCCGCGGGAGACGTAGTCCCGGCTCTGGAGCCCCACGGCGAACAGGGACAGCGGATCCGTGAGCGACAGCACCCCCTTGGCCATGAAGGTGTTCGCCACGGGGATGTTGAGTGTTTTCGCGAACCGCCGCAGCGCGTCCGAGGCATGGCCCCGGATCACGCCGTTGCCCGCCAGCACGATGGGATGGCGCGCGCCCGAGATCACACCGGCCGCCTGGACGACCTTCTCCTGGGGTGGCTCGGGGGGCGCCGCGAACTGGGCCCGGAGGGGCACGCCTTCGACGTCGACCTCGGCCTCGTCCTCCGGGAAATCGATGTGCGTCGCGCCCGTCTTCTCGGTCTGCGCCACCTTGAAGGCCTTGCGCACGACCTCCGGGATGATCGAGGCCTTCTTGATCTGCGCGCTCCACTTCGTGATCGGGCGGAAAGCGGAGACCGTGTCGAGGTACTGGTGGCTTTCCTTGTGCATGCGGTCCAGTCCCGCCTGACCGGTGATCGCCACCAGAGGCGCATGGTCCATGTTCGCGTCGGCGACACCGGTCATGAGGTTCGTCGCACCGGGGCCGAGCGTCGAGAGGCAGACGCCGGCCCGCCCCGTGAGCCGCCCGTAGACGTCGGCCATGAAGGCGGCGCCCTGCTCGTGCCGCGTCCCGATGAAGCGGATGCCGGAGTCGAGGAGGGCGTCCATCACGTCCATGTTCTCCTCGCCGGGCAGGCCGAAGATCGTGTCGACGGACTCGTTCTCCAGGCAGCGAATGAACAGCTCGGCTGCCTTCATGGGCCCTCCCGCGAGGCGCGGCGCGATGAGATACGCGCGTGAGCGCGCTTGATGACGATCGGGATCGCGATGGAGACGACGAGCAGCAGCACCGGCAACAGGTAGCGGGGGCTGCTCATCATGAGAGAGAACGCTTCCCGCAACCCAGCCCGGAAGCCGGCGGCCTGCGCGGCCCGGTCGGCCAGCTCCTTCAGGCGTCCGAAGAACAGGACCCAGACAAAGGTGCCGGGGATCATGCCGAGGAAGGTCCCCCAGAAGAAGTCCCGCAGGGAGACCTTCGTGAGCCCGGCGGCGAAATTATAGTAGGTGAACGGAACGTAGAGAAGGCGGGAGTACAGGACGAAGAGGAACCCGTTGCGCGCCAGGCCGTCGTCCCAGGCGGCCACGCGACCCCGCAGCATGCGCGCCACGAATTCCCGCCCCGCGAAACGTGCCGTGAGGAACGCGATCACGGCCCCGATGGTGGCGCCCACGACGATGCAGGCCACGGCGGGGAGCACGGGGAAGAGGAGGCTCGCCGCCCCCGTGACCACGATCGCGGGCAGCGCCAGGCTCACCCAGAGGGCATAAACGACGACGAAGACCGCCGGGGCCCAGGACCCCGCAGCCCGCACAAAGGACACGATCCCTTCCCGGGAGAGCGTGGACCGCACCTCCGGCTGACGGTAGGCGAACAACGCCATCACGATCACGGTCAGGACGGCGAGGAGCTTGGCGAGGCCGGCCACCCTCCGCGACCGGGCCGGCTCGATCCGCTCTGCGGTGCTCGACATAGGACTCCGTCGGGGTTGACTGGGCCCCGCGGGTTGACTAACTTGGCTCGTTTCCCGGAGCCTGCCCGCGCGGCAGGCCCCTTCGACCACGCTTCACGCCGAGAGGTCCCGGAGGTCCTTCGTGCTGATTCCCGCCACCCAGCTGCGCGCTGGAATGACTATCATACATAACAATGACCCGCACCGGGTGATGGAGGTCCAGCACGTGACCCCCGGGAACTGGCGGGGGATGGTGCATGCGAAGCTCCGGAACCTCCGGTCGGGCAGCCAGAGCCAGACGCGTTACCGCTCCGTCGACCAGGTCGAGCGGGCCGAGATGGAGCAGCACGAGATGGAGTACCTCTACACGACCGGCGACGAGTTCGTCTTCATGAACACCGAGACCTACGACCAGATGTCGCTGGACACGGACACGCTGGGCGAGGCGGTGAAGTACCTCCTGTCCAACATGAAGCTCCAGATCGAGTTCTTCGAGGGGAAGCCCGTGGGAATCGATCTGCCGAAGACCGTCGACCTGAAGGTCACCTATACGGAGCCCGGCCTCAAGGGGGCCACGGCGACCAATTCGCCCAAGCCGGCCACGGTGGAGACCGGCCTCATCGTACAGGTCCCTACCTTCGTCCAGATCGGCGACGTGCTCCGCATTGACACGACGACGGGCCAGTACCTGCAGCGTGCCTGACACAGGCCGGCATGGTTCGGATGAGAAAGCCCTGGGGCCTTCGCCTCAGGGCTTCTTCTTCGAGAAGAGCGCATCGAGGGCGGCCTTGGGATCGGGATGGGGCGCGGAGGGCGGCTTCCCCGCAGCATTCTCAGAGTCGGCTCGCGCTCCGCGCGAGACCTCCGGGGTTGCCCGGAACCACTCGCACCGGTTGGCCCGGTCCTTCTCGACGACGGGATCGGCCTGGGGCTCCCGGCACTGGTTGTGGGCGCCGGTGTCGTGGAAGTCGCAGTTCAGGCAGGTGTGGAGATCGGCGCCGCAGCCGTCACAGACCTCCCGGAAGCCGACGCGCTCGCGAACCTCGAAAGCGCGCCCGCAGGCCTGGCAGGATGGCATCGGGCATCTCCTCGGCGCCTGCGCCGCGGTCGCGTTGGGAGCCGCGCCCTCTCACGGCGCCGGACCTCACCTGGGGTCCAGGCGGCTCGTGTCGTTCAGCGACCAGTCGTACTCGAAGGTCTCCAGCTTCCAGCCCCCCTTCTCCACCCACGCCCGGTCGGCGGGGTGTTCGACGTAGGGCGCCATCACCTTCGCTATCCCGCCGCCCCATTCCTCGAACTGATCGCGGAAGAACTTGTAGATCCGGGACACCGTGAGCGTGTTGCTCTTGCGATCGATCCGCGACCCCTTGCGCGGGTCGTTCCAGAAACCGCGCGCCTGCTCGGCGAGCTGGGCGTCGAGGCGCTCCGGCACGAAGGGCTCCCGCCGCAGGTTCGGGCAGGACACGGAGGCGCAGACGATCGCCCAGTGGGTCCGGAGATCCCTGAACCGGCCCAGCAGGATGCCGTGCTCGATCCCGTCGAGCGAGTACGCCTTCCCGCCCACCGGGAGCACGTCCTTCTTCCAGGGCGACCCGAGGAGATTGATCTTCCGGCTCGTGATGCTGTCCACGGGCCAATGGTCGACCACCAGCTTGATCGCCCCGATGTTGTAGGCGTTCATCCAGAACGCTTCGCGCGCAGCGGGGGCGGGGAGCGCGTCCGGACGGGCCCGGGCAAAATCGTCCAGCACGCGCCGGTAGAGCGACTTCGGATCGCCCGCCTGCTTCGCGAGCGCCGCGTAGTCCACGGCCACCACCGGAACGCCGCCGATCGTGCCGGCCTTCGTGTGCTTCCGAAGCAGCTCGGCGTAGAGGGTCGTGTCGAATCGCGTCCTGTCGAGGTCGCCGGCGGCGGCCGGAGAAGCGGTGGTCATCAGGGCGATCCAGAGCAGGGCGAGCAGGCGCTTCATCATTCAGGGCGTTCCTTCCGGGCCCAGCGGAGGCCCCGCGTCCGAAAGGTGACACGGCGCTCCGCGGACGGGAGCCTAGCAGTCCCCGAGGCGGCCGGGCAAGGCCGCGGCGCGCGGCGATCGCTCCCGCGACTTGACCAACGGAATCCAGCACGATAGGTTCGAAACGCCCTCCGTGGCTGCGCTTCGCGCCCGCGCATTCCCTCCCGATTCGGTGGACCGCCGTGGCGGCGCCTCGATGCGCCCACGGCCGCGCCTCGGCCGGTGGGGCGCGGAATGTTCCCGCCCGGGGGGCGCGCGCCGCGGAGGCCGGGAGTCCTTCCTGGAGATCCGAATGAAGAAGCCCATGGACTATCGCGCCGCGGGGGTGGACATCGACGCGGGCGACCGCCTGGTGCGGATGATCGGCCCGGCCGTGCGGTCCACCTACCGACCGGAGGTGATCGGCGATATCGGCGGCTTCGGAGGCTTCTTCGCGCTCGCGGCGGGCAAGTACCGCGATCCGGTCCTCGTCTCGGGCGCCGATGGCGTCGGGACGAAGCTCAAGCTCGCCTTCCTCACCGGGCGCCACGACACGGTCGGGATCGACCTCGTGGCGATGTGCGCCAACGACATCGCGGTGCACGGCGCGGAGCCCTTGTTCTTCCTCGACTACTTCGCGACGGGACGGCTCGAGGAAAGCACGGCCGCCGTCGTGATCGGCGGGATCGCCGAGGGATGCCGGCAGGCCGGCTGCGCGCTCCTCGGCGGCGAGACGGCGGAGATGCCCGGCTTCTACCCGGCGGGCGAGTACGACCTCGCGGGGTTCGCCGTGGGCGTGGTCGAGCGCGACCGGATCATCGACGGCCGCGGCGTGGCGCCCGGTGACATCATCCTCGGCCTGGCCTCGAGCGGGCTTCATTCCAACGGCTACTCCCTCGCCCGGCGAATTGTCGAGGACGCGGGCTGGGCCCTCGAGGAATCGCCCGCGGGTCTCGGGACGACGCTCGCCGACGCGCTGCTCGCCCCGACGCGGATCTACGTGAAACCGATGCGCTCGCTCCTCGCGCGCGTGCCCGTGAAGGCCTTCGCACACATCACCGGCGGCGGGATCCCCGGCAACGTGCCCCGCGTCATGCCGGAGGGGACGGCGGCGCTGATCGACAAGGGCGCATGGACACGCCCACCGATCATCGATCTCCTCCAGCGGGCGGCGGGCGTGGCGGAGGACGAGATGTTCCGGACCTTCAACTGCGGGATAGGCATGGTGGCGATCGTGGCTCCCGGCGACGCGGACACGGCGCGCGCGGCAATCGAAGCGGCGGGGGAGACCGCGCACGCCATCGGCGAGATCGCCCGTGGAGAGGGTCCGGCCTTCGTCGAGCTGCGCGGGAGGGCCTTCCCGTGAGCGCGGCGCGAGCCCGCCGCGGGCCCCTCCGGGTCGGCGTCCTCGTCTCGGGGAGCGGGACCAACCTGCAGTCGATCCTCGATCAGTGCGCCCGTGGCCGGATCGACGCCGAAGTCGCCGTCGTGATCTCAAACAGCCCGGAGGCCTACGCCCTCACCCGCGCGAGGCGCGCCGGCGTGCCCGCGGTCGTGGTGAGCCACAAGGACTTCCCCGAGCGGGAGCGCTTCGACGAGCGACTCCTCGAGGTGCTTCGCGAACACCACGCGGACCTCGTCTGCCTCGCGGGGTTCATGCGGCTCCTCACGCCGGCCTTCATCCGCGCGTTCCCCGGGCGCATCCTGAACATCCACCCCGCCCTCCTGCCCGCGTTCCCCGGGCTCCAGGTGCAGCGGAAGGCGGCGGATCACGGCGTGCGATTCTCCGGCTGCACGGTGCACCTCGTGGACGAGGGGTGCGACACCGGACCCATCGTGATCCAGGCGGTGGTGCCCGTGGCCCCCGGCGACACGGCCGAGACGCTGGCCGCGCGGATCCTGAAGCAGGAGCACCGGGTCTATCCCCGGGCCATCCAGCTTTTCGCGGAGGGAAGGATCGAGGTCGCACCGGGAACCCGTGTGGTGCGGATCAAGGGGGCCGCGTTCGTGGAGCGGGCGCTGGTGAATCCGCCGCTCAGGGATCGCAAGCGTGCGCGTCCCGCGCCCGGGCGGACCTCGCGCACCCCGAAGAAGAGGAAGCGCTGATGGCGGACGTGACCTACGACGCCGTGGTCCTCGGCGCCAACCCCTCGGGCCTCATCGCCGCGGCACTGCTCGCGCGGCGGAGACTGCGCGTGCTGGTCGTCGAGGACGAGCCGAAGCGGCCGGCGGCGGCGCGCGCGGGAGGCGTCTTCCGCCGGATTCCCTTTCTGTTCGGCTGCGGGGCCCACCAGGCGCTCGACGAGGTCTTCACCGACATCGGCGTCCCGCTCATCGCCAAGAAATCCATCCGCGCCCTCCCCTTCGCCTACCAGGTGATCCTCCCCGGGGCACGGATCGATCTGCACGCCGACGACGAGATGCTCGCGGAGGAGCTCCACCGGGAGTTTCCGGCTCACGTGGAATCGCTGCGCGGTTTCTACGCCGAGCTGGACAGAATCGAGAATGGGCTGCGGCACCTCTTCGCCGTTCGTGGCTGCATGCCGCCCCAGGGCCTGCGGGAGCGCTGGGCCTATCGGCGGTCGCTGCGGCGCGAGCACCCCGACATCGCCTTCTACCAGGACCGCCGGATCACGGATCTGGCCCGCGACTATGGCTTCGACCCGCGCGTGGGCACGTTTCTGCGCACACAGATCGCCGCGCTCGGGCACCAGACCGGCGATTCGATCTCGGCCTGGGAAGCGGCGGTGACCCTCACGCTCTTCCGTGGCGGGAGCCACACGTGTTACGGCGGCGAGGAGATGGTGCTGCAGATCATCCGGAACCGGATCACGGCGCTGCACGGGGCGTTCCTCCAGGCGGAGGACGGCGCGCCCCTCACGGGGCGCCTGGTCGCGCGCGGTCGAAAGGTCGAGGAGATCGCCTTCGGCAACGGGGAGCGCGTGAAGACCGGCGCCGTGATCTCGAGTCTTCCCCCGGAGCGGCTCGCGCGGTGGATTCCCGATTCGTTGTGGTCGCGCCGGTACCTGGGGCGGCTTCAGGCGTCCCGGCCCCGCCGGATCGATCTCTGCTTCCACTTCGCGATGGACGCCGAGGCGGTCCCCGTGGGAATGGCCGACCAGGTGATCTTCGTCGCCGATGCCGAAGCCCTGCTCGAGGACGGCAACCTGCTGCGCTTCCACCTGAGCCCGGAGGAGGAGGCGCAATCGTCCCCGGTCCGGGAACGTGAGATGGCGGTTTCGCTCCTGGCGGACCCCGAGCGCCTGCGCGGCGAACCGGACTACGAGAAGGCGCTGCTGGAGTCCGTGCACCGGCACATCGAGAGCTTCATGCACTTCGCCCAGGGGCGTTACGAGCTGATCGAGACGCGCCCTTCTCGCGAAGAGCTCGCCACGCCCGGGGCGGAGGATATGTTCCGTTACGACGTCGCCTCGGAAAAATCCATGACGCCGCTCCCGGCGGCGCTCCCGCCCTTCAGCAATCTCGCCGTTGCCGGGCGCGGCGTCCTTCCCGCTCTCGGCCTGCTGGGTGAGATCCTCACGGCCCGGGCCGCGAGCGAGCGGGTGATCAGACGCCTGGCCCCGTAGCCGGGCGGCCTCCCGTCCTCGGGGGGTTGAACCCCCTCTGGCCCTCTGCTATGTTCTCGCGGCCTTTTTCCTGGAACGCGGAGGTCGTGCGATGGCAGGCCGGGTTTGTAGCATCTGCGGCAAGAAGCCGAGCTTCGGCAACAACGTGAGTCACGCGAACAACCGCACCTCGCGCCGGTGGCTCCCGAACATCCAGACGGTGAAGGCGAACCAGGCGGGCACGATCCGGCGGATTCACGTCTGCACCCGCTGTCTTCGCTCCGGCGCGGTCACGAAGGCTCCCCAGCGCTCGGCCATCAAGAAGACGGCCTGACGACCCCGTTCCAGTGCACGAGCACGAAGGGCGACGCTCCCGCGCCGCCCTTTCGTTTTCCGGCGAGGCGTCCGCCCGCCGCGGCTGCCTTCACCACGACCCCCCTCCTCCACCGCCGGACCCGCCGCCGCTCGATCCGCCGCTGAAGCCGCTGCTCCCCGAGCCTCCGCCCGGCGCGGAGGCCATCGTCGTACCGATGGTCTTGAGCGAGCTGCCCACGTCGCTCACGAAGATCCGCGGGGAGAAACTCCCGGGGTGGCTCGATGCGTACCAGCGCGGCGGCTCCGTGTAGATGTCCGCGAAGGCGTCGGCCCACTGGTCCGCTGCTCCGAGCACGATGGCGAAGGGAAGCACCTTCTCGAAATTCTCCGCCGTCCGCCCGCCCATGCGCTCGAGACGCTGCGCGTCCACCCGCTCCACGAACTCCCTGAACCCGAGGATCTCCTGGTACGCCTGCCGTCCGCGGGCCGTGCGCCGCGGCATGAACGGGGAGAACGCCGCGACGATCGCCCCCGTCGCGAACAGGCACCCGCCCGCGACGAAACCCAGGGCCTTCGACGCCAGGAGGAACCCGGCCACCGCCAGGACGACCCCGATCCCGAGATAGATGCCCCTCACCTTGTCGGGCGATGCGGGGAAGTAACCCCCCTCCTTCGACACGCTCTCGTAGAGCGCCTTCCGGAGGTCGGGCAGCTTCCGGTAGAAGCTGTTCTTCAGCGACGAGACGAGGATGCTGTTCCCGGAGTCGAAGAGCGCCTCGATGAATTTCGACTCGAAGCGCTTGAGCGGCTGGTTCGGCCCCTCCTTGCGCGTGAGCCGGTAGTCCTTCGTCGAGAAGAAGAGGAACTTCGCGGTCTCGGTCTCCTCGATCGTGAGATGCCCGCGCACGGCGAGGTCGAGGATCGTCGCCGTGAGGTCCGTCATGTCCGCCCGCTCGTCGAGGACCGTGCCCACCTCCGCGGGGCAGAGCCCTTCGGGTGGCCCGTAGCGCACGGGAATCGCGTCGGCGCCCGCGGGATCCCGTCCGCGCGTGCGCCAGACGTGGAGCATCCCGAGGAGGGCCGCGAGCGGGAACATCATCCACGGGCTCACGGCGTCGCTCACACGATCGAGAATGCGCCCGGCGCGGGAGGGCTCCCGCAGGATCCCCTTCGGGAGCCCCACGACCAGCGTGAGCCCCTCACGGATCCCGAGCGCGTGGCGGCTCGTGATGTCGACGGCACCCGCCCCGGCATGGGCGTCGCACTCGGAAAGCGTCGAGCCGAAGGGGCCGGTGTAGCAGGCGAACCAGGCCTTCGAGGCGTCGGTCCCCGGCGGGAGGATCACCCGGGCGGACGCGTGGCCGATCGGCACGGGCCACTCGATCCCGGTGGCGTTCCAGTAGATCTCGTCGTGGTCATCGAAGTAGAGGAGGCCGCGCCGCACGCGGTAGATGATCCGGTACTCGTGCCGGCCGGTCACGGTATGGTCCGGATCGCCGATCCGGATCTTCAGGTTGGAGCCTTCGCGGGTGATCTTCGTCCCGTAGGAAGCGCCGCGCTCGTCCGTCACCGAATCCACGTCCAGGTGGATCCGGAAATCCGGCCCCGCCCCACGGCCATACCGGATCGGGATCAGCCGGAAGATCCCGTGGCGCTGCTCCGCCCCGAAGTCGTAGAGGATGCGCTCGGTGACCGTGAAGGTCTCGCCCGTGGACAGCCGCACCTCCACGTCCATGCGCCGGATCTCCTCCGCGCGGGCGGAGGCGGCGAGAACCACCGCGAGGAGCGCGGCGGCGAAGCCTCTGCGAACGGAGCGGCGGTCAGGTCGCAAAGCGGACGGATGGAACGCTGCGCTCGGCATTGGAGTCCAGCTCGAAGTACTCCTTCTTCGAGAACCCGAATGGCTGGGCGATGAGGTTCGACGGGAAAGTCTCGCAGGCGGTGTTGAGATCGCGCACCACGGCGTTGTAGTAGCGGCGCGCGTTCTGGATGGCGTCCTCGATGGCCCCAAGGTCCCGCTGGAGCGAGAGGAAATTCTCGTTCGCCTTGAGCTGGGGGTAGGACTCGGCCAGGGCGAAGAGGCTCGAGAGCGTCCGGGACAGCTCCCCTTCCGCCGCGGCCCGGTTCTCGGGACCGCCCGCCTGCGCCGCGCGGTTGCGCGCCTCGACCACCTTGTTGAGGGTCGTCTGCTCGTGGGCCGCGTACCCCTTCACCGTCTCCACCAGATTCGGGACGAGATCGTGGCGGCGCTTGAGCTGAACGTCGATGTCGCTCCAGGCGTTTTCGCTGCCGTTGCGCAGGCGCACGAGGCGGTTGTACAAGCCCACGACCGCCGCGAGGACGGCGAGGGCAATCAGCAGCAGGACTCCGAGCACGCTCATGGTTTCCCTTTCTGGAGGTCGACCCGCGCGCCCTTCGAAAGACCCTCTGTTCGCGAGGGACCCTCGGGCGCGGGGCCTTGGGCATTGCCCCGCTCGTTACGGTAAAGCGCCGGCGAAGTCAACGAGAAAGTCATCGGCTTCTCCCGGCGGCGGGTTGAGCCCCGGCCGGAAACGCGAGGGGCGGCACTCGTGCGCCGCCCCTCTCACCGATCCGAGCCTGAACGCTACGCCCGCAGCCGCTCCACCGAGATGACGCCGCTGATCTTCTCAAGATCCTTGATCACGCGGGTGAGATGTGCGAGGTCGTCCACGGCGAACTCGAAAGTGTTCACCGCTTTCTGGTCCCGCGTCGTCGTGATGCGCGCCTGGGTGATGTTGAGATCGGCCGCCGACAGGGTCTTCGACAGCGTGGCGAGGATGCCCGGCGCGTCCACGCTCACCACGCGGATGCGCACGGGGTGCTGCATCACCGCAACCTGATCCCACTCGACGTCCACCCGGCGCTCCGGATCGAGGACCAGCGCCTTGGGGCATCCGGCCGTGTGCACCGTCACGCCCCGCCCCCGGGTGATGAAGCCCACCACCTCGTCCCCCGGTACGGGCGAGCAGCACTTGCCGAAGCGCACGAGGATGTCCCCCACGCCGCGGATCTTGATTCCCGTGGGGCGCGTTTTCTTGAGCGCGCGGCGGAAGATGTCGCCGAGCCGGGAGGACGGCGGCTCCTGGATCTCCTGGAGCTTGTCCGCGGGGACGATCTTGCGGAGCAGGCTCTGCGCGGAGATCTTCCCGTAGCCCACCTGCGCGAGAAGCCCGTCGACCGACTTCAGGTTCAGCCCCGCGAGCACTTCCTTGAGCTCGCCGGTCTTCGCCATCCGCTGGAAGCTCAGGTCCGCCTTCCGGAACTCGCGCTCGAGGATGTCGCGGCCCAGGTTCACGCTGCGCTCGCGCTCCTCCTGCCGGATCACGAGGCGGATCTTGTTCCGCGCGCGCCCCGTCACCACCAGCTCGAGCCAGTCCTTGCTCGGCTTCTGGTGGGGCGAGGTGAGGATCTCGATGATGTCGCCGTTGCGCATATGGTACTTGAGGGGCACCAGCTTCCCGTTCACCTTCGCGCCGGAGCAGCGGTTGCCCACGTCCGTGTGCACGCCGTAGGCGAAGTCGATGGGCGTCGCGCCCTTCGGGAAACGCTTCACCTCCCCCTTCGGCGTGAAGACGTAGACCTCGTCGGGGAAGAGGTCGACCTTCACCGTGTCGAGGAACTCGTCGGGGTCCTGCAGATCGCGCTGCCACTCCAGCAACTGCCGCAGCCAGGAGAACCGCTCGTCGTCCTTCTGCTCGTCGCCGCCCGCCCGCGACGCCCGCCCTTCCTTGTAGCGCCAGTGCGCGGCGATGCCCTGCTCGGCCACGGTGTCCATCTCGCGGGAGCGGATCTGCACCTCCACCCGCTCGCCGTAGGGGCCGATCACGGTCGTGTGGAGCGACTGGTAGCCGTTCGCCTTGGGCAGCGCGACGTAGTCCTTGAATCGCCCCGGCACAGGACGCCAGAGCGAGTGGATGATCCCCAGGGCCGCGTAGCAGTCGCCCAGCGAGTCCACGACGATCCGGAAGCCGATGATGTCGTACACCTGGTCGATGGAGAGCTTCTGCGTCTCCATCTTCCGGTTGATGCCGTAGAGGGA
>JBGPLH010000049.1:0-13805 GCA_041486365.1 Thermodesulfobacteriota bacterium
AACGCGTAGGTGTCCGGGAAGCAGTAGCCCTCCAGGGTCGCACCCGGCACGCCGAGCGATTTCACGAAGGCGGGATCCCGCGCGAGCGCGAACATTCGGTCCGCCGGCGCGATCCCCGCCTTCCCGATCGCCTCCGCCATCTGCGCGAACGTCCATCCCTCCGGCAGCGTCACGAGATGCCGCTTTGTCTCCCCCTGCTCGAGCTCCGACAGCACGTCGCGCGGCGTGGCCCCGGGAGGAAACTCGTACTCCCCCGCGCGCAGCTTCCGTCCGGCTCCCCGGAGCGCCGCGTACAAGGCGAAGATCCGGGCATCCGACACCACGCCTCCCGCCTCGAGCGCGGAAGCTATGGTGCGCAGCCCCGCCCCGCCCGGAATCTCCAGCGTGCGCGGCCCGCCGGCGAGGGGCCCCGGTGTCGAGACGAACCGAAGGAGCAGCAGCGGAGGGAGCGCGAGCAGGAGGAGAAGGACCGCCAGTCCGGCGAGCCACTTCCCGATTCTCGATGCCTTGGCGGGCGGCGCGGGATCCGCGGTTCCGGAGGCGGTCAAGGAGTCACCGGGAGGCGGGGATCCGGAGGGAATCGAGGAACCCCTGGAGGATGAGCTGGGCGGCGATTCGGTCCACCGTGAGCTTGCGCCGGGAGCGGCTGAGACGGGTCTCGGTCATCGACTTCTGAGCGGCCACGGTGGTGAGGCGCTCGTCCCAGCTCTGCACCGGGAGGCCGAGGGCCGCCCGGAGCATGGCGGCGAAGGCGAGGACCTTGCGGGCCTGGGGACCGATCGTCCCGTCCATGTTCCGGGGAAGACCGACGACGATCCGCTCGACGCCCAGCTCCTCCACGAGCCGGCGGATCTCGTCGATCGCGTGCTGATCGGACCGGCGCTGGATCGTGGCAAGACCCTGGGCGGTCCAGCCCATCGGGTCGCTCACGGCCACCCCGATCCGCCGAGACCCCAGATCCAGCCCCAGCACGCGCATCGCCCCCGCTCCCAGCGTGTCGGCCCCTTTTCCCGGGCCCATCGGAGTATGCCTCCCCTCCGAGGGGGGATCAATGCAGGCCGGACAATGCCCGCCCGCATGGCTCAAGGTTTTCGGGCGAGGTCCGAAAAGAGGAGGAGGGAGGAGGGGCGTGCACCCGGGCCCCTCCACGTATGTCCCTTTCCGGATTTTTTGTCGGCCCGCGCCTCCCTGGAGCCGGCCCTCGCTTCACGAGGGACCTCCGGGCGCGGGACCTCCGGCGGGAGGTCGGCTTGCACCCAGAGCGAATCGAGAAGTTGAGGAAGGCGCTGAAGGACGTGAGCCCGGCCGTGCGGCAGGCCGCATCGGGCTCCCTCGAGCGCATGGAAGCCAAGGCAAACGTCGGGCGATTCGCCGCGCAGCTGAAGAGCGACGACAAGGTCGCCCGGATGCGGGCGGTGTACGCGCTGGGCGAGATCGCCACCGAGGAGGCCCTCACGCCGCTCGTGGCCGCGCTCACCGACCCGGTCCACGACGTGCGCTGCGCGGCCATTCGCGTGCTGGGCGAGATCCACGAGCCGCGCACGCTCGGCCCCCTGTTCGATCTCCTGGATGATCCCGACGCGAGCGTCCGCGCGCTCGCGATCGAGGCGCTGGGCAATTTCGGGGACAAGCGCCTCGCGGACGGTTTCCTGGCGCTCCTTTCCACCGACGACACCGAGATCCTCCGCCGCGTCGTGACGGCCCTTGGCCAGCTCCGCGAGACGCGGGCCGAGGGATCGCTCGTGAAGCTGCTCGATCACCCCGAGGCCGACGTTCGGGAGGCGGCCGCCGCGGCGCTCGGCGCGATCTAGAATCCATCACGAGATCATACGCGACCCGGTACGCTCCACGAAAAGCGAACGGCCCGCCGTGAGGCGGGCCGTTTGATTCCAGTCGGACATGGTCGGTCTGCGCTCATCGCGCGGGACGGGGAATCGGACAAGACGATTCAGGCCTTCAGGTACTGCGCCGGGTCGATCCCCAAGAGCATCGGGTTCACGCTCGTGACCACGGAGCGGGTGTCGCCGTCAGGCCCCGCGGGTTGGTCGGCGAGATCGACCTCCAGCGGCGTCTCCAGCGGGTTACCCTCGGTGTCCGTGATGATCTTCACCTTCGGCGTGAGCACGTCGAGCTGGTTCGGCGTCAGCACCATCGCGATCTCGTTGGAGGTGAGCCGGACGATCGTGCCGGCCGGGTACGTGCCGAGCATGTCGACGAAACGCTCCACCATGTCCGGGTCGAGATCCTTGCCCGAGAGCTTTCGCATGAGCTTGATCGCGTCGGTGGGCGGCCGCGGCTTCTGGTAGGGACGGAGCGTGGTGAGCGCGTCGTAGCAATCGGCTATCGCCACGGCCATGCTCCAGGGGTGCACCGTTCGTCCCGTCTCGATCTTCGGGTAGCCCTCCAGGTTGTACTTCACGTGATGCATGAGGACGATCTCGTCCGTCTCCGGGGGGACCCCCTGCATCCGGGCGACTATCTCCGCGCCGAGCACGGGGTGCTTCTTCATGATGGCGATCTCCTGCTCCGTGAGGCTCCCCGGTTTCTTGATGATCTCCTCGGCAGTGCGGACCTTGCCCACGTCATGCAGCATGCCCGCCAGGCCCACGGCCTGCATCTGGTCCCCGGAGAGACCCTCGTGGGCCGCGAAGGCGAGGCAGAGCATGCCGACGTTCACCGAGTGGACGTAGGTGTAGTCGTCGTACTCCTTGAGCATCGTCAGCGCGAGCAGCGCGCTCTTGTCCTTGAGGATCACTTCCGTCATCTCCCTGATGACGCCCTTCGCGGGCTCGGAGGACGGGATACGGCCCATCCGCAGCTCGGACATCAGGTCGAAGACCACGCTGATCGAGTGCTCGTACACCTCTCGCGCCCGCTCGCGCAGGTCCTCGTCGAGCGGTTTCACGCGAACATGGGTCACCTGGCGCTTCTCGAGGATCGAGGCGATCCCGCCCAAGGTCTCGGTCTCGGGCAGCGACAGCGCGAGGGCGCTCAGGAACTCCTGCACCTCTCGGAGTTCGAGCCCGCCCAGGAAGGAGAAAGACTCGACCTTCCGGTCGCGCAGGCGGGGGTACAGCTCCTTCCAGACCGGGTCCGGCTCGTAGTAGGGGATCTCATCGAACACGAGCACGTCGTCGATGATCCCGAGCAGAATGGGGTCCCGCTCCTTCAGCAGATCGAGCAGCGCCTCGTGGGCCCTCTTCACCGGCTGGAAGCTCGACGGGTGACCCGGCGGGTAGAGCGCCACGTTGCGGATCGCACCGCAGAAGTGCTTGGTGATCTGGGTGATCAGGTCCTTCATGGCTCTCCCTGAAAGCCGCCCGGGATCAGGCGGCGGGCCCCTGGATCGCGGTGCGGCAGATCTCGGCCACCTTGGTGTTGGACGAACGGAGCCCCGGCGCGAGGAGCTCCCGGGCTTCCTCCGAGTTGATGCGGGCGAGTGCCTGGGCCGCGACTTCCCGGAGCGCCTCGTTCCGCCGCGGGAAGAGGATCGAACGGCGCCGGAAGACGCGTCCGATCGCGGGAACGACGGCCGGTCCCCCGATCTTCGCGAGCGCCTTGATCACCTCGCGGTGCAGCTCGACGCGCACGCGCCACAGAGGCTGCGAGAGCAGCGAGAGCAACGCGGGCACCGCCTCGGGATCGCGCATCTGCCCGAGCGCGAAGGCGGCGAGCAGTTGCACTTCCCCCTCGGCGTGCCGCAGGTGCATTTCGAGAATCGCGCGCGCTTCGTGCGATCCGATCTTGCCCAGCGCCTTCATCGCCTCCTTCGGGACACGCGGGTCCGGATGGGCGCAGATGGGCTCGAGGGCCTGGATGGCAGCGGGATGGCCGATCTCGCCGAGGATCGTCACGGCGTTCCGGACGACGTACCAGCGCTCGTCCGAGAGCGGTCCCAGGAGGAGCGGTATCGCCGGCTCCCCGAAGCCCGCGATCGTGTCGGCGAGCATGCGCCGCTGGCTCACGGTGCGGGCGCGGCCCAGAGGCTCGATCAGCGCGGAAATCGCGCCGGGACCAATCTGCCACAGGAGCCCCATGAGCTTCGTCGCCGCCGTGTGGGTCCTGCGCAGAAGGCGGTCCACGAGGAAGGCGATCATCTGGGGAGAGGCCAGCTCCTGAAGCGCCGCCATCGCCTCGGGTACGATCGCCGGATCTCGATCTTCGCGGCCTTCCGAGTGGGTAGAGAGCACCCGCAGCGCGCGGTATACGTCCTCGTGCTTGAAGGGTGGGTTCATCTCGCGGACGTATCGCACGAGGTCGGTGGCCAGCGCGGCATAGCCGGCGCCGTCGGCCGCCGCGTCGAGCTCGGAGAGGCGCTTGACCAGTTCCTGCTGCGCCGGCACGGCCTCGGGCGGCAGAGCGAGCGGCTCCTCCTCGATCGGGTCCCCCGGCTCCATCCCCTCTTCCGGCGCGAAGACCTCTTCCGCGGGAACCGGCGACTGATCGCCATAGAGCAGATCCTGGTAATTGATCTCGTTGGCCCAGATGTTGCGCACTTCGCGGGCGAACAGGAGTTTCTCGACGCCGCCGGCGGCCTGCACGGTCGCCGGGTCGGTGACGAGCGCGCGGACGAATCCGTCGAGCTCCTGAGGCTGCACGCCTGCCTGGAGGTGGAATTTCTTGACCCGGCGGTAGGTGCACTGCACCGCGATGTTGCGAATCTCCGGGAGATCGCCGCCGACGGGCTTGCCGTTTCGGCACAGGTTCTGGCTTCGAACCTCCAGGACGAGCGGCCGCCCCTCACCGAGCAGCGGGACGAGCGACGCATGGCACTTCTCGAGGATCGCGGCGAAGGCCGGATGGTTCTCGGGATAGAACTGCGCACCCTTGATGGCGCGGAAAAGCTTGAGGAGGAATTGGGCGATCGGTGATTCCCTGGCGGCGCGATCGGCGGCGGCCGCGGCCGCGGCGTCGGGCCGCTGTGGGCGCGCGGTCTCCGGGCGCGGCGCGCCGGAGGAGGCGGCGATCGGAGGCGGGGCCGGATGACTGCCGGACCCACCCGCGTTGGGGGCGGACTTGTCGGTCATGTAGGGCTTCCCACGGGTTTGGCCGTACTCTTGTCATCGGCCCGCGGGGCCGGAAACTTGAGGGACCGGAACCCCCGGACCCTAGGAAATTCCCCTTTCGTCCAAAGGGGTTGACCGGTCTCGGGAGACGTTGCCGGCGTTGACAGGCCGCATCCCGCCCGACTAGACTCCACCGCCCCCGGACGCCCCGGGACGCCGCCCTGAGGGAGCCCCTTGCGACGCCTGATTCTCTTCATCGCCACGGGCGCGGGCTCGGGCTACGTCCCGGGTGCCCCCGGGACCGCAGGCGCGGCGGTGGGCACGCTGCTCTTCCTCCTGGGGCTGCGCGCGCTGCCGGCGCCTCTCTACCTCCTCACCCTCGCCGCCGCCATCGCGCTGGCCGTCTGGGCCTCGGACGAGGCGATACCGATCTTCGGCAGCAAGGATCCCCGCCAGGTCACGATCGACGAGGTGGTGGGCGTCCTCACCACGCTCGCGCTTCTTCCGAAGGCGACTTCCCCCGCGAACGATCACCTTCTCGTTTTTCTTGGATTCCTGTTCTTCCGGATCTTTGATATCCTCAAACCGCCTCCGGTCCGGAACATCGAGCGCGCGGCCCCCGGCGGCCTGGGCATCGTGCTCGACGACGTGGCCGCGGGCGTCTACGCGAATCTCTCCCTCCGGATCGTCGCGCACCTGCTGTCCCTCTCTTGACCGGGATCCCGGATGCAGCCTCTCGCGGCCGAGATCATCGCGATCGGCGATGAGGTCTTGAACGGCGAGATCGTGAACTCGAACGCGGCCCACCTCGCCGTGCGCCTCGAGGACGCGGGCTGGCGCGTGATGCGCCACACCGTCGTGGGCGACGCCGAGGAGGCGATCCTCGCCGCTTTCGCGGAGGCGGCGTCGCGCGCCCGCGTGGTGATCGTGTCGGGCGGCCTGGGCCCGACGCGCGACGACATCACGAGCGAATGCGCCGCGCGCTTCTTCGACGTGCGGCGCGTGCTCAACGAGGACGTGCTGGGGGGGATCCAGGCGTTCTTCGAGCGAGTCGGCTATCCGATGACCGAGAACAACCGCAACCAGGCGATGTTCCCGGAAGGGTCCGCGGTGCTCCCCAACCCGCTCGGGACCGCGCCCGGATTCCGGATGAGCCGCGGCGACCGTCATTTCTTCTTCGTGCCGGGCGTGCCCCGCGAGATGAAGCGGATGCTCGACCGGGAGATCCTGCCGTTCCTCGAGGGAATCCTCCCGGAAGGGGCGCACCAGGCAACGGTGCTTCTGCGGACATTCGGCATGGGCGAATCGCGCCTGGACGAGCGCCTCGCGGACGTCACGGCGGGGGTGCCGGGCGTGACGATCGGATTTCGGACGCAGTTCCCCGAGAACTTCGTGCGCATCGTCGCGGAGGGGAAGGATCGGGCGGAGGCGGAGGAGCGTCTCGGGCGGGTGCGTGCCGAGGTGGAGGCGCGCCTGGGCGCGATGATCGTCGGGGAGGGCGACCGGCCCATCGAGGCGGTGGTCGGTGAGCTCCTGGCGGCACGCGGTCTCGCGATCGCCACAGCCGAGTCCTGCACGGGCGGCCTCCTGGCGGCCCGGATTACCGACATCCCAGGGAGCAGCGGCTACTTCGATCGCGGCGTGGTGACCTACTCGAACGAGGCCAAGGCGGAGCTCCTCGGCGTTCCGGCGGAAACCATCGCGAAGCACGGCGCGGTGAGCGAGCCGGTGGCGCTCGCGATGGCGGAAGGTGTGCGCCGGATGGCCGGGGTCGACCTCGGCGTGGGGATCACCGGGGTCGCGGGGCCCACAGGCGGCACGCAGGAGAAGCCGGTGGGGCTCGTCTGGATCGCCCTGGCCCACGCGGGCGGCGCGGAGGCACGCCGTTTCCAGTTCTTCGGCGATCGGGAGAGGATCCGGATCTTCAGCGCGACCGTGGCTCTGAACTGGGTCCGGACGCATGTGCTGGGCCTCGCGTGACCCGGATCATGGGATACGGAGGGAGAGAGGCTGGACGCCGACGGGATCTTCCGGGACCTTCCCGAGCTGGCGGCGCGGGAGACCCTGCGCGCCTTCGTGGCGATCGAGATTCCCGAGTCGCTTCGCGATCGGTGCGCCGCGATCGCGAAGCGGCTCGCGCGCGAGGCGAAGGCAGTCTCCTGGGTGTCGCCCGCGAACCTTCACCTGACCCTCAAGTTCCTCGGGAGCGCACGCCCCGGCCGGCTCGCGCGCCTGGCCGATTCGGTGGCCCACAAGGCGGCGAAGATGGAGCCCTTCGAGGTTGAGCTGGCGGGGCTGGGCTGCTTTCCATCGCCGCGCCGCGCGCGGGTGATCTGGATCGGGGTGGGCCAGGGAGCAGAGCTGCTCCGCGTGCTCGCCGACAAAGTGGAGGGGGCGGCGGCCAAGGCGGGCTTCGATCGCGAGGCCCGCCCTTTCTCGGGTCATCTGACACTGGGTCGGGTTAGGATGAAATCCGGTGCGGCGGGGAGCGGCGATCTTTCCGATCTCATCGGGCGGGAAGACCCGGGCGTGCTCGGGCGATTCAGTGTCCCGGAGGTCGTGCTGATGCACAGCCAGCTCCACCCGGGCGGGTCGATCTACGTCCCCATCCACCGAATCCCCCTGGGGCGCGCCGGGATGCGCTAGCCCCGGGCAGGGTCGCCCGCGCGCGGAGGGTCGCGGCGGGCGCCGCGAGTCCCCCCGGGTTTCGCCATGAGATGTCCCTGAAATTTCACCCTGAGCTTTCAGAAGGTTAGGACCGCTACACAGGCCGGGCCCCGGCACCCTCGAGGGCCCCTCGCATCGTCCGCAGGACGCCGGCCGCGCCGAGGGGAAGGTCCCCCGGAACGGCCCTCCGCCCGGCTCAAGCCGGGGGCGGGATGGGACGATAACCACCAGGAATCCCCCTGATCCGCAGCAGGAGGAGGAAAAGAGAATGACACTGGACACGAACCAGCAGAAGGCCATCGACCTCGCCGTCGCGTCGATCGAAAAGCAGTTCGGCAAGGGGTCGATTATGCGGCTCGGCAGCGACGCGATCGTGCCGGACGTCGCCGTCGTGAGCACGGGCAGCCCGGGCTTGGACATCGCGCTCGGCATCGGGGGGGTCCCCCGCGGACGGGTGATCGAGATCTACGGTCCGGAGTCTTCCGGCAAGACGACGCTCTCGCTACACATCGTCGCGGAGGCGCAGAAGGACGGGGGCGTGGCGGCCTTCATCGACGCCGAGCACGCGCTCGACGTGACCTACGCGCGGCTGCTCGGTGTGCGGACCGACGACCTGCTGATCAGCCAGCCCGACACGGGTGAGCAGGCGCTCGAGATCGTCGAGATGCTCGTCCGGTCGGGGGCGATCGACGTCCTCGTGATCGACTCGGTGGCGGCCCTGGTTCCCCAGGCCGAGATCGAGGGGCAGATGGGCGACGCGCACATGGGGCTGCAGGCCCGCCTCATGTCGCAGGCGCTGCGGAAGCTCACCGGGACGATCTCCAAGTCGAAGACCACGGTGATCTTCATCAACCAGATCCGGATGAAGATCGGCGTCATGTTCGGCAACCCGGAGACGACGACGGGCGGCAACGCGCTCAAGTTCTACGCCTCCGTCCGCATGGACATCCGGCGGATCGGGGCGATCAAGGAGGGGCAGGACATCACCGGCAGCCGCACGCGGGTGAAGGTGGTGAAGAACAAGATGGCGCCCCCCTTCAAGGAGGCGGAGTTCGACATCATCTACGGGGAGGGGATCTCCCGGTCGGGTGACATCCTCGACCTCGCGTCGAACCTCAACCTCGTGGACAAGAGCGGCGCCTGGTACTCGTACAAGGGCGAGCGGATCGGGCAGGGACGCGAGAGCGCGAAGGCGTTCCTCAAGGAACACCCCGAGATCGTCGAAGCGCTCGAGGAGCAGGTCTACCAGCACCACAACATCAAGCGCCCCGCCCGTGTTCGCGCGGCCACGGCGTCCGCGGGCGCCGAGGCATCGCGCGCCGGGAAAGAACCGGCGGAAGCGCCGCGCGGTTCGCGCAGCGAGGCGGAGATCCGCCGCGAAGCGGCGGTCGACACTAAGCCGGAGATCCGCCGCGAAGCGGCGGTCGACACTAAGAAGGACGCCCGGGAGACCCGGACCCGGAATCCGTAGCATGGAGACCCGCGTGAGGGGGCCCCGCCCGGGCCCCGTCACCGCGGGCTGGAGCGAGGAGCATCGATGGAGCTGAACGAGATCCTGAAAATCGCCGTGAAGGGCGGAGCCTCCGACATCCACATCAAGGCGGGCCTCCCCCCGATGTTTCGAATCGACGGCTCCCTGGTGCCTTACAAGAACGGGGCGCGGCTCATGCCCGAGGACATCGGCAAGATCGCGTCCTCGATCATGAACAGCTTCCAGCGCTCCAAGTTCGAGGAGACCAACGAGGTCGATCTGGCCTACGGCGTGCCGGGGCTGGGCCGCTTCCGCGTGAACATCTTCCAGCAGCGCGGGACCGTGGGGGTCGTGTTCCGAGTGATCCCCTTCAGCATCCGGACGATCGAGGAGTTGAACCTCCCCAAGGTGGTCGAGCGCATCGCGAACGAGCGCCGCGGCCTGATCCTCGTCACCGGGACCACGGGCAGCGGCACGTCGACCACGCGGGCCGCGATGCTCGCCCACATCACCTCCACCCGCACGGCCCACGTGTTCCCCAGCGTGGTCCCCATCGAGTTCCTGATCCGGGACAAGAAGTCCATCGTGAACCAGCGGGAGATCGGCGTGGATACGCGCTCCTTCAGCGCGGCGCTCAAATCAGCGCTGCGGCAGGATCCGGACGTGATCCTCGTCGGCGAGATGCGCGACTTCGAGACCATCGAGACTGCCCTCACGGCGGCCGAGACGGGCCACCTGGTGATGAGCACGCTCCACACGATCGACGCCACGGAGACGATCACGCGTATCGTGTCCGTGTTTCCGCCCTACCAGCAGAAGCAGGTCCGGCTCCAGATCGCCTCGATCATCAAGGGGATCATCTCGCAGCGCCTGGTCCCGCGCGCCGACGGGCGCGGCCGCGTGCCCGCGCTCGAGGTGCTCGTCTCCACGGCCCGGATCCGCGAGTGCGTGATGGACAAGGACCGCACGAAGGAGATCCCGGACGCGATCGCCAAGGGATTCACCACCTACGGAATGCAGACCTTCGACCAGTCGCTCATGTCGCTGGTGAAGAAGAAGCTCATATCCTACGAGGAAGCACTCAAGCACGTATCCAACCCGGACGACTTCGCGCTGCGGTTCCGCGGGATCAGCGCCACGAGCGACTCGACCTGGGACGACTTCGAGCCCTCGCCGGAGGCAATCGAGGAGGCGGGCGGAGACGGGGAGAAGAAGGAAGACGACACGAAGCTCCACATCGAGCGCTTCTGACGCCCACGGGGCGGAAGCCGGAACGGCGGGGCGCCGGTCGCGAGGCCGGCGCTTCTCTTTTGCGGGCCTTGCCGGGGCTTTCGGCCCTGCGCTATGTTGAGGCGATGAAAGCCTCCGAAGTTCGTTCGAAATTCCTCGAGTACTTCCGCGAGCGGGACCACGCGGTCCTTTCCAGCGCCTCCCTGATCCCATCGCAGGATCCGACCCTTCTGTTCACGAACGCCGGGATGGTCCAGTTCAAACGAATCTTCACCGGCGAGGAGCCACCCCAGGTCCCGCGCGCGGCCACCTCCCAGAAGTGCCTCCGGGTCTCGGGCAAGCACAACGATCTCGAGAATGTCGGGCGGACTTCCCGGCATCACACCTTCTTCGAGATGCTCGGCAACTTCTCCTTCGGCGACTACTTCAAGGAGAAGGCGATCGAATATGGATGGGATTTCCTGACGCGGGTGGCCGGCCTCGATCCGTCCAAGCTCTGGATCACGGTGTTCCGGGACGACGACGAGGCGGCGGATATCTGGCGCGATCGCATCGGCGTTCCCACGGACCGGATCGTCCGGATGGGGGAGAAGGACAATTTCTGGGCGATGGGCGACACCGGCCCCTGCGGCCCCTGCTCCGAGATCCACATCGATCAGGGAGTCGCCGTCGGCTGCGGGCGCCTCGGGTGCGCGCTCGGGTGCGACTGCGATCGCTTCATGGAGCTGTGGAACCTCGTCTTCATGCAGTACAACCGGGACGCCTCGGGCGTGATGGCTCCCCTTCCGCACCCGAGCATCGACACGGGAATGGGGCTCGAGCGGATCGTCGCGGTTCTCCAGGGCGCCCGCTCGAACTACGACACCGATCTCTTCCGCCCGATCATCGATTCGATGCAGGAGCTGGCCGGGAAGCCCTACGGCGGCTCCGAGCGGGACGACGTCTCGATGCGCGTGATCGCGGACCACGCGCGCGCGGTCACGTTCCTGATCAGCGACGGCGTGAGCCCCTCGAACGAGGGCCGCGGTTACGTGCTCCGCCGGATCCTCCGCCGCGCGAGCCGGCACGGAAGGATGCTCGGCCTCTCGGAGCCCTTCCTGTACCGCGTCACGGACACCGTCGTCCGCCTCATGCGCGGCGCCTACCCCGAGCTCGTGGATCGCGGGGCCTTCGTCGCGCGGGTCGTGCGGCGCGAGGAGGAACGGTTCCTCGCGACGCTCGAGAACGGCCTCAAGATCCTCGAGGAGGAGCTTGCGCGGCTGAGGTCGGTGAAGGCGCCGGTCCTCCCCGGAGAGGTGGCCTTCCGCCTGTACGACACCTTCGGCTTCCCGCTCGACCTCACCGAGGACATCGCGCGCGACCAGGGCGTGCGGGTGGATCAGGAAGGGTTCCTCCGTGCGATGGAGGAGCAGCGCGAGCGGGCGCGGAAGGCCTGGAAAGGCTCGGGCGAGAAGGCGGCCCCCGCGATCTTCACGCGCGACGGGAGTCTCCGCTCGCGGTTCTGCGGCTACGACATGCTCTCGATGCGCAGCCGCGTGAAGGCGATCCTCGTGGCGTCCGACGGCCGCCTCGATCCCGGCCCGGTGGCCCGGCAGGGCGACAAGGTGGAGATCATCACCGAGGAGACCCCCTTCTACGGCGAAGGGGGCGGGCAGGCGGGCGACCGCGGCCTGATCTTCCACGACGGCGGCGAGGCACGGGTCGAGAACGCGACGCACCCGGTGCCGCTCGTCACGGTGCACCACGCGGTCATCACCCGCGGCGCCATCGCGGTGGGTGACGAGGTGAATCTCGTCGTGGAGGCGGACCGCCGCACGGCCACGATGCTCAACCACAGTGCCACGCACCTCTTTCACGCGGCGCTCCGGGAGGTGCTGGGCGATCACGTCCGGCAGGCCGGATCGCTCGTGGCCCCCGACCGCCTGCGCTTCGATTTCTCCCATTTCTCCCAGCTCACGGAGGAAGAGATCGCCCAGATTGAGGATCTCGTGAACACACAGGTGCGCCGCAACCTCGCCGTGCAGACCTTCGAGCTTCCCTACCGGGAGGCGATCGCCCGCGGCGCGCTGGCATTCTTCGGCGATCGCTATCCCGAGCGGGTGAGGGTGATCGAGATGGGCGACTTCAGCCTCGAGCTCTGTGGGGGCACGCACGTCCGGCGGACGGGTGAGATCGGTTACTTCAAGATCACCGCCGAGAGCGGGATAGCAGCGGACACCCGGCGCGTCGAGGCCGTCACGGGCGAAGGGGCGCATCGGGTGGTGAAGGAAGAGGGGGAGCGGCTGGCGCGGGTGGGCGAGCTGCTCAGGACGGCGCCGAGAGACGTGGTCGAGAAGGTCAGCCGTATGCTCGAATCGATGCGCGAGACGCAGGTCGCGATGGAATCATTGCGCGCCCGGAAGGCGCAGGAGAGCGCGGCGGATCTTGCGGGGAGGGCCATCGACGTGGGTGGCGTGCGCGCGGTGATTGCCGAGGTCGAGGCCGAGGATCCGAAGGCCCTGCGCGAGATCGGCGACGGCGTCCGGCAGAAGCTCCCCTCCGGGATCGTCGTGCTCGGCGCGCGCCGCGGCGGGAAGGCGTCCTTCCTCGTGACGGTGAGCAAGGATCTGACGCCGCGCTTCCACGCGGGGAACCTGGTGAAGGCGCTCGCCGAGCGCGTCGGCGGCCGCGGCGGTGGACGGCCGGACCGCGCGGAGGCGGGCGGCACGAACACCGACGCGCTGCCCGCGGCGCTGGAGTACGCGGCCCAGACCCTGCGGGAACAGGCGGCGCGTCCCCTTTAATTCTCTCCGGCGGGCGCCTGGTCCTCCGAGGTCTGCAGCTTCGCGAGCAGGCCCTTCGCGGAGCCCGCGTTCGTATCGCTCGGGTACTCCTCCACCAGCTGCTCCAGCGCCTCCCGCGCCTGCTCCGGCTCGTCGAGATAGAAGTGCGTCAGGCCCACGCAGTACAGCGCCCGCGCGTCCCACCCGGCGCCGGGGTAGTTGGCGAGGATCGTGCTGCAGCGATTGAGCGCCGCGCGGTAGTCTTCCCGCTCGAGGTAGAACTCCGCCACGGCGTAATCGTGCGCCGCGAGCTTCCCCTTGCACTCGTCGAGTCTTGCCTGGGCCTGCTCGGCGTAGGGCGACGCGGGGAACTTGTTGATCAGGAGCTCGAAGTACCCGGCCGCTTCCTTGGTCTTTGTTTGATCCCGCTCGCGAATCGGGATCTCCTTGAACTTGCATAGCCCCGCCTGGTACATCGCCTGGGGCACCGTGGCATGCGTCGGGTGCGTCTCGATGAACTCCTTGTAGCGTCCCTCGGCTTCCTCGTACTTCCCCTCGTCGAAGTAGGCCTTCGCGATCTGGAGCTGCGCCTGGAGCGCGTAGTCGGACTCCGGGAAGTTGTCGACGATCTGCTGGAAGGTGGCGATGGCCTCTTCGGTGTCCACGACG
>JBGPLH010000050.1:0-13758 GCA_041486365.1 Thermodesulfobacteriota bacterium
CATTCCAACCGCACCATCGCGGGAATCCTCGCGGAGGCCGCCGGGGGCGCCGGCGTTCCCGCCGACGCCATCCAGTTCGTTCCCTGGACCGACCGCGCCGCGGTGCCCCCCCTCCTCAGGCTCGACCGTCACATCGATCTCGTGATCCCCCGGGGCGGCGAGGAACTCGTGCGCATGGTGACGGAGACGGCCACGATCCCGGTGATCCAGCACTACAAGGGTGTCTGCCACGTCTTCGTCGACAGGGACGCCGATCTCGAGATGGCCGAGCGGATCTGCTTCAACGCGAAGGTGCAGCGCCCCGGCGTGTGCAACGCCATGGAGACGATGCTGGTGCACGCCGACGTGGCCGAGAAGTTCCTGCCCGGGATGATCCGGAAGTTCCGGGAGGCGGGCGTCGAGATCCGCGGCTGCGAGGAGACCCGGGCCATCGTGCCCGACGCGATCCCGGCGGCGGAGGAGGACTGGAACGCGGAGTACCTGGATCTCGTCCTCGCGGTGCGGGTGGTGCCGGGCCTCGACGCGGCGATCGTCCACATCGCCACCCACGGGTCGGGCCTCTCCGACGCAATCGTGACCGAGAACCTCCGCGCGGTGCGCCGCTTCACGGCGGAGGTCGACTCCTCGGTCGTACTGGTGAACGCTTCGACCCGGCTGAACGACGGCTTCGAGTTCGGGTTCGGCGCCGAGATGGGGATCTCCACCTCCAAGCTCCACGCCCGCGGGCCCATGGGGCTGGAGGAGCTCACGACCTACAAGTACGTCGTGCTCGGCGACGGGCAGATCCGGTAATGACCGCGGCGCCGCGCCCCGCCGGGCGCGCTCCCGCCCGGGTCGGGATCCTCGGGGGTACCTTCGACCCGGTCCACCTGGGCCACCTGCGCATGGCCGAGTGCCTGCGCGAGACGTTCTCCCTCGATCGTCTGCTCTTCATCCCCGCCGCGATGCCTCCTCACAAGCCCGGCCGGAGGATCACGGCCGGCGAGATCCGCCTGGCGATGATCCGCGCGGCCATCGCGGATCATGGCGCCTTCGAGGCCTGCGACCTGGAGATGGTCCGGGGCGGCCCCTCTTATTCCGTGGAGACGCTCGAGGCCCTGCGGGAACGCTTCGGGCCGAGGGCGGCACTTCACTTCGCGATGGGGAGCGATCAGTTCGCCGAGATCGAGACGTGGAAGGAGTGGAGGCGGATCTTCGCGCTCGCGCACGTGGTGGTCGTCGCGCGTCCGCGGAAGACGTCGGGTGCGCCCGAGCGGGCGCTTCCCGTTGAGGCGGAAGGGTCCTTCTGCTATCATCCGACGGATGATTCGTTCCGCCACGACTCCGGAATGAAGGTCTTCTTCCGGGACGTGGGCGCGCTCCCGATCTCATCGACCGCGATCCGGGCTCTGGCGCGCGAGGGGCGTTCGATCCGCTACCTGGTCCCGGAAGGCGTCCGGGAGCTCATCACGCGGCACGGCCTGTACTCCGGGCCGGAGTCCGGAGCGGAATGATCAAGAAGACGAGCCCCGATCCCAAGCCCGACGGTCTATCCCCCGGCGAGAAATCCCGCATAGCGGTCCTCGCCGCCCTCGACAAGAAGGCCGACCGGCCGGTCCTCCTCGACGTGAAGACCCTTTCCTCCTTCACCGACTACTTCCTGATCTGCAGTGGCCGATCCGACCGACAGGTGAAGGCCATCGCCGACGCCGTCGTGGAATCTCTGAAGCGCATCGGACGTCCGCCCCTCGGCGTGGAAGGCCACACCGAGGGGCGCTGGGTCCTGATCGACTGCGCCGACGTGATCGTGCACGTCTTCCACGAGCCGGTCCGTGAGTTCTACAATCTCGAGCGGCTCTGGCACAACGCGCCGCGCGTCAGCCTCGCCCGGTGGGAGGAAGAGGCAAAGCTTCCTCCCTCGGAGCGCGCGCCCGGCGCCTGAGCGCTTCCTGTCACCTCGTTCCTCCCTCTCCCGGGAATGCCGGACGGTTCATGCGGCTGCCCCGGATCGGTTCCATCCTCGATCTGCTGATCGACCTCGCCCTGCCATCCGCCTGTCCCGCCTGCTGCGCGGCGCTCTGCGCCGGCCCGACGCGGTTCTGCTCCGACTGCCTGGCCGCGATGGCTCCTCTCGCTCCTCCCTGGTGCCCCCGGTGCGGCGAGCCCTTCGCCGCCGCCGCGGGGAATCATCCCTGCGGGCGCTGCGCCGCGCGCCCGCCGCCCTTCGGCGCGGTGCGGGCGGCGGGACGATACGAGGGGATCCTCCTGGAATCGATCCACCGGCTCAAGTTCGCGGGAGACCTGGTCCAGGCCCCGGCCCTCGCGGCGCTACTCGTCCGAGCGGTGCGCGCGCTGCACGCGGACACCGTGAACGAGGGGGCCCGCACGATCGATCCCTCTCCGCTGCACCTCGCGCTCGACGACCGGCCCGGACCCGACCTGCTGATCCCCGTGCCCCTTCACCCGCGGCGGCTTCGTGAGCGGGGCTTCAACCAGGCGCACGTCATCGCGGCGGAGGCGCTGCGCGCGGGGATCCTCGCGCCCCGGACGCGGCTTGACCCCGCCGCGCTCGGCCGCGCGCGCGAAACGCCCCCGCAGACGAGGCTTTCCCGCGCGGAGCGGCTCGTGAACCTCCGGGGCGCCTTCGAGGCGAGGCATGATCGGGTGAAGGGAAGGACGGTGCTGCTGGTGGATGACGTGATGACGACGGGGGCGACGCTCGAGGCCTGCGCGCGTGCTCTCATCCGCGCGGGGGCGCGCCGCGTGGACGCCGTGGCCGTCGCGCGGGTCGGTGGGGGAACGGCGGTGGCCCTCCGATCACGGGACGCGCCTTACGTCCCGCCGTCGTCTTTACGGTCGAGGCCCGCGGCCCGCTCGAGGCGACGCACACGGTGAAGCAGCTCGGGCAGGCGCTCCAGCGCAATCACCGCCCGCCGCCACCGGGCGATGGGGAACGCGGGCGCCCCGGCCACGGTCTCGCCCGGCGCCACGTCGCCCGCGACGGCGCCGCGGGAGGCGACGCGCGCGCCGTCGCCGATGGACTGGTGGCCCGCCGCCCCGGATTGTCCGCCCATGAGCACGCCCCGCCCGAGCTTCGTGCTCCCCGACAGGCCGCTCTGGGAGGCGATGATCGAGTAGTCCCCCACGTCGCAGTTGTGGGCGATCATGACGAGGTTGTCGATCTTCACGCCGCGCCCGATCCGGGTCACGCCGGTGGTCGCCCGGTCCACCGTCGAGAGCGCGCCGATCTCCACGTCGTCCTCGATCACCACGGTCCCCACCTGGGGGATCTTCTCGGGCAGGCCTCGCTCGCTCGGCGTGTAGCCGAAGCCGTCGGCGCCCACCACGACCCCGTCGTGCAGGATCACGCGGCTGCCCACGCGGGCCCGGGCGCGCAGCACGACATGGCTCCCGATAACGCAGTCCTCCCCGACGCGAACGCCCTCGGCGATCAGGGCGAAGGCCCGCACCTCCGTGCGCGCGCCGATCGCGGCGCCCTCCTCGATCACCACGAGTGGGCCTACACTCGCCGAGGGATCGACGCGGGCGGAGGGATCGACGACGGCGGTTGGATGGATTCCGGACGGGGCTTTCGTCGGAGGATGGAAGATCGCCAGGACGCGGGCGAAGGCGAGCTGGGGAAGCTTCGTGCGAAGGGCGGGCTTGCCGTGGGACGGGGCGCCGGGGGGAAGGATCACGGCGGCGGCCGCGCTGGCGGGCAACTCCCCCGCTCGACGGGCGTTCACGGCGAAGGTGATCGCACCCGCGCCGGCGTCCTCGATGGACGCGGCGGCGGTGATCTCGACCTCGCCGTCCCCCTCCAGCTCGCAGCCGAGCGATCGGGCGAGCGCTTCGAGCTTCATGGGCCGGAGCTATACCACGTGGCCGCGCGGCCGGGCAATCACCCGTGGTGCTCCGCCAGCCAGCGCTCGGCATCGATCGCGGCCATGCAGCCGCTTCCGGCCGCCGTGACGGCCTGCCGGTAACGGGCGTCCATCGCGTCGCCGCAGGCGAACACCCCCTCGATGTTCGTGTCCGTGGTGCCCGGCTTCACCCGGAGGTAGCCCACCTCGTCCATGTCGAGCACCCCCTCGAAGATCCGCGTGTTGGGCTGATGCCCGATGGCGACGAAGAGTCCTTGCGCCGCGTGCTCCGAGAGTTCCCCCGTCTTCACGTTCCGGATCTTGACCCCGGTCACGCCCCCCTCGGGGGTACCGAGGATCCCCTCCACCGCGCTGTCCCACAGGAAGGCGATCTTCTCGTTCTTGAAGGCGCGCTCCTGCATGATCTTGCTCGCGCGAAGGGTGTCGCGCCGGTGGACCACCGTGACCTTCGTGGCGAACTTCGTGAGGAAGAGCGCCTCCTCCATCGCGGTGTCGCCCCCGCCCACGATGAAGACTTCCTGGCCGCGAAAGAAGAAGCCGTCGCAGGTCGCGCAGGCCGATACTCCGTGCCCCATGAGCCGCTTCTCGCTCTCGATACCGAGGAGCTTGGCCGAGGCGCCGGAGGCCACGATCACCGCGTCGGCCGTGATGGCCTCACCCTCGCCCAGGTTCACCGTGAAGGGACGCCGCGAAAAGTCGACCCGGGTCACGTCGCCCGGGAGGAACTTCGTGCCGAAGCGGGTCGCCTGCTTCCGGAAGAGATCCATCATCTCCGGCCCCTGCACGCCGTCGGGAAAACCGGGGTAGTTCTCCACGTCCGTGGTGATCGTGAGCTGCCCGCCGGGCTGCCCGCCCTCGATCACGAGCGGCGCGAGATCGGCGCGGGCCGCGTAGATGGCCGCCGTGAGCCCGGCGGCCCCCGACCCGAGGATCACGACCTTGTGGTGCTCCCTGCGCTCCCCCTTCTTCCCGAGGCCGAGCATCGGATCGAGCCTGCCCTCCACGTCGAGCGCGTGCAGCTCGTCGTAGCCTCCGACGTGCACACCGTCGATGAAGATCTGCGGGATCGTTTTGCGTCCGGACCGGCGGATCATCTCGTCGCCCTTGTCGGGCAGATCGTGGATGTTGATCTCCTCCCAGGTGACGCCCTTCGAGGCGAGCAGGTGCTTGGCGTTGGCGCAGTAGGGGCACCCGTGACCCATGTACATTTCAATGCGAGGCATCGGTTTCGATCCATTCATGGCTGACGAAAGGTGGCGGGCCGACGAACTCCAAATAGTGGATTGCTTCGATTCCCCAGGCGGCCGGCGGTCACGGGGCCATCCCGATTTTCCGGGAAAGAATAGGCCGCGGCCGTGAAAAGGCAAGCGTGCCGGGCGCATGGAGCCCAGAGGCCTCCGCCCGGCGCCGGCGCTCAGGCCGGCTCGAAGAACTTCTGCAGCGGCCCGGGCAGCGTCGCGGGATCCGGCAGGTCCTCCGCGGGCTTCAGGGGCACGGAGTTGAAGGTGTTCCAGAAGAGGACCGGCCCCGGAAGCTGCCCCGCGGCCCGGAGTGCCAGCACCGCCGCCAGGGCCTTTCCCGTGTAGGTCGTCTCGAGCGCAATCCCGGTGGCGGACCTGAAGAGGGCCACGGCGCGCTCCGCGTCCGGCGTGGGATGGCCGTAGCCCGGCCCGAGCCACTCCCGCCGGAGATCGAGCCGCGCCGGATCGGCCCGGACGCCGGGCACGTCCGGATCGTGCTTCCGGAGAAAGTCGAGCGTCCGGTCGGCGAGCCCCCTGACCCGCTCCGGGGTGATCCGAAGGAGATCGTTCACCACGACTCCCCGGACGCGCGTCCGGAGCCCCGTGAGCGCGAGCCCCGCGAGAAGCCCCGCCGCTGTCCCCATCGACCCGACCGCCACCGCGATCGACAAAGGCTCCGGCAGCTCGCCCGCGCGGACCTGGGCCTCCAGCTCGAGCGCCGCCTCGACAAATCCGACGCACCCGAGGGGTGTGGAGCCTCCCGGCATCACGAGGCAGACGCGCCTCCCCGGCCACCCCGAGAGCAGCAGCCGCCGCGCGCCCGCGAGGGCCGCTCCGCGAGGCGATCGCGCCACCTCGATCCGCACCCCGGCGTCGACGTTGCGCCGCAACATCTCGAGCACATGGGGCGTCCGCGGCTCCTCCACGGCGACCAGCCGGACACCGAGGCCGCTGCCACGCCCGCAGAGCGCCACGGCGAGCGCGTGATGCGATCCGATGCCGCCGAAGGTGACGATCGTGCCGGCGCCGCGCGCGACCGCGTCGCCGAGGATGAACTCGAGCTTTCGCGGCTTGTTGCCGCCGTAGATCGGACCACTTCGATCGTCTCGCTTGATCCAGAGATCGGGCCCGACCCGCGCGATCGGCTCCACCCCCGTGGGCCGCACGGTGAGCGGGATCCGCGGGAGGCGGCCGGAGAGGCGCGGGTATCGCTGGAAGAGATGGAGCGGCGTATCGGCCGTCACGGATACCAGCCGGTGAGGAAACCGTTGGTGAACATGAGCGCGACGGGCTGCGTGTTCTCGTCGTAGCGCCAGATCTCGGTCTGATCCCGCGTGAGGTGCAGCACCTCGTCGGGCTCGCCCCAGGCCACGCGGCATTTCTCCCGGTTCCAGCCCCTCACGACGCGGCCGGCGCGGAGCGCCACCACATCCCGGGGCGGCAGGGCCGGGTGCTCACGGATGTAGATCTCGATCTGGGAATCGAGGCGGGACTTCCAGATGTCGCCGGCGCTGTTGCGGATGGTGTCGGCGAGGAAGAGAACGAGCGCCGCGGCCATGGTGAACAGGAGAATCCGGAGGATCGGGATCCGTCCGAGGAGAATGCGGGCCTGGCGGGCGGCAGAACCTTGCATCGGAAATGCCCGGGGTGGTAAGGCTTCCCGCGTCGCCGCGGGTGGGCGCGGCGCCCGAACCCCGCGGGTCGCGCGCCCCTTTTAAAGAGTATTGGCCGGTCGCGGAGGGTGTCAAGCCGCAAACCGGGCGCGGCGCCGAAAGCAGCGAGGGGACCCCGGGGGTCCCCTCGCTCGTTCAGGGGCGGGCCTCAGTACATGTCGCCGTAGCCTCCGCCCGGGGGCATGCCGGGGCCCGGTGTCTCCTTCTTCGGCTTCTCCGCGACGAGCGCCTCGGTGGTGAGCATCAGCGACGCCACGGACGCGGCGTTCTGGAGCGCGAAGCGGGTGACCTTGGCCGGGTCGATCACGCCCGCCTTGACCAGGTCCTCGTACTCCTCCGTGGCGGCGTTGAAGCCGAAGGACCCGGTTCCGGCCATCACCTTCTCGACCACGATCGAGCCTTCCACGCCCGCGTTCTGGGCGATCATGCGAAGCGGCTCCTGGAGCGCCCGCTTCACGAGGTTCACGCCGGTCTGCCGATCCCCCCCGAGCTTGAGCTTCTCGAGGGCCGGGAGCAGCCGGAGCAGGGCGACGCCGCCGCCGGGGACGATCCCCTCCTCGACCGCGGCGCGCGTGGCGTGCAGCGCGTCCTCCACGCGGGCTTTCTTCTCCTTCATCTCGGTCTCGGTCGCGGCGCCGACCTTGATCACCGCCACGCCGCCCACGAGCTTCGCGAGCCGCTCCTGGAGCTTCTCCCGGTCATAGTCGCTCGTGGTCTCCTCGATCTGGGCCCGGATCTGCTTCACGCGCCCATCGATCGTGGCGCGGGTTCCGGCGCCGTCCACGATGGTCGTGTTGTCCTTGTCGATCACGATCTTCTTGGCGCGGCCGAGATCGGAGAGCTGGAGGTTCTCCAGCTTGAGCCCGAGATCCTCGGTGATCGCCTTGCCGCCCGTGAGGATCGCGATGTCCTCGAGCATGGCCTTCCGGCGATCGCCAAAACCGGGCGCCTTCACCGACGCGCACTGGAGCGTGCCGCGGATCTTGTTCACGACGAGCGTGGCCAGCGCCTCGCCTTCCACCTCCTCGGACACGATCAGGAGCGGCTTCCCGCCGCCCGCCACTCGCTCGAGCACAGGGAGGAGATCATTCATGCTCGAGATCTTCTTCTCGTGAAGCAGGATGTACGCGTCCTCGAGCACGGCCTCCATCTTCTCCGTGTTCGTCACGAAGTAGGGGGACAGGTACCCTCGATCGAACTGCATCCCTTCCACGATCTCGAGCTGCGTCTCGATCCCCTTGGCCTCCTCGACGGTGATCACGCCCTCCTTGCCGACCTTCTCCATCGCCTCGGCGATGATGTCGCCGATCGTCTGGTCGGAGTTGGCGGAGATGGTGCCCACCTGCGCGACCTCGGTCTTTCCCTTGATGGGCTTCGAGAGCGCCTTGAGCTCCTCGACGCACTTCGCCACCGCGGCGTCGATCCCGCGTTTCACGTCCATGGGGTTGGCGCCTGCCGCCACGACCTTGCTGCCTTCGCGGTACAGGCACTGGGCGAGCACGGTGGCCGTGGTCGTGCCGTCGCCCGCGACGTCGCTCGTCTTGGTCGCGACCTCGCGGACCATCTGGGCGCCCATGTTCTCGAACTTGTCCTCCAGCTCGATCTCCCTGGCCACCGTGACGCCGTCCTTGGTCACGGTGGGGGTGCCGTAGCTCCTGTCCAGGATGACGTTCCGCCCGCGGGGGCCGAGCGTCACCTTCACCGTGTCCGCGAGCGTGTTCACGCCCCGGAGGATCGCCCTTCTCGCCGCTTCATCGAAGCGGATCATCTTCGCCGCCATGCTGTCTTCGCCTCCTTCCTGTCAGAAGAAAAACCCGCGGGATTGCCGGTGCGCCGGAACCCTGCGCGCCCGCCGGGGCACCGTCAAGCGGAGCGCCCGGGATTTATTTCCGGCCGCAGGGGGACCTCGGGCAGCACGATCGCCACGGCGTCGTCGAGGGTGTCGACGAAGGTGAAATCCATCGTGGCGCGCACCGACTCGGGAATCTCCACGAGGTCCTTCTCGTTGTGCCTGGGGAGAACCACCCGCCGTATGCCCGCCCGTTGCGCCGCGAGGACCTTCTCCTTGACGCCGCCCACGGGGAGCACCTTGCCCCGGAGCGTTATCTCTCCCGTCATGGCCACGTCGGGCCGGACCGGCTGCCCGCGCAGGAGCGACAGCAGCGAGATCCCCATCGTGAGTCCGGCCGAAGGGCCATCCTTCGCAATCCCGCCCGCCGGCACGTGGATGTGGATGTCGGCGGTCTCGTAGAAGTCCACAGGGATCCCGAACCGCTGGGCGTTGGCCCGGATGTAGGAGAGCGCCGCCTCGGCCGACTCCTTCATCACGTCGCCGAGCTTGCCGGTGAGCTTGAGCGTCTTGCTCCCCTTCATCTTCGTCGACTCGATGAAGAGCACCTCGCCGCCCGCCGGCGTCCAGGCCAGGCCGACCCCCACGCCCGGCTGGGCCGTCCGCTCAGCGACCTCCGAGAAGAACTTCTGCGGACCGAGGTACCCGTGCAGGTTCCCGGCGGTGATGACGGCGCGGCTCTCGGCCTTCTCGGCCACCTGGCGCGCCACCTTCCTGCAGAGCGTCGCGATCTCGCGCTCCAGGTTCCGGAGCCCCGCTTCGCGCGTGTAGTCGTGGATCACCAGCTCCAGCGTCCCGTCGTCGATCGCCAGGTGCTCCGGCGTGATCCCGTTCTCGGCGAGCTGCTTCGGCAGCAGGTACCGCCGCGCGATGTGGCGTTTCTGCTCGCCCGTGTACCCGGGCAGCTCGAGCACCTCCATGCGATCGCGCAACGGCGGAGGGATCGTGTCGAGGACGTTGGCCGTCGTGATGAAGAGCACCTTCGAGAGGTCGAAGGGCACCCCGAGGTAGTGATCGCTGAAGGAGAAGTTCTGCTCCGGATCGAGCACCTCGAGGAGCGCCGAGGAGGGGTCGCCGCGGAAGTCGGTCCCCACCTTGTCGATCTCGTCGAGGATGAAGAGCGGGTTGTTGGAGCCCGCCTTGCGCAGTCCCTGGATGATCCGGCCCGGGAGCGCGCCCACATAGGTGCGGCGGTGGCCGCGGATCTCCGCCTCGTCGCGGATGCCGCCGAGCGAGACGCGGGCGAACTTGCGGCCCAGCGCCCGCGCGATCGAGCGGCCGAGGCTCGTCTTGCCCGTGCCCGGGGGGCCGACGAAGCAGAGGATCGGCCCCTTGAGATCGCTCTTCAGCTTGCGCACGGCGAGGAACTCGAGGATCCGCTCCTTCACCTTCTCGAGGTCGTAGTGGTCCTCGTCGAGAATCCGCCGTGCCTGGGTGATGTCGAGGTGGTCCTCCGTGGAGACGCTCCAGGGCAGCTCCACGAGCCAGTCGAGGTAGGTGCGGATCGTGGAGTACTCGGCGGCGTAGGGGGGAAGCCGGCGCAACCGATCGAGCTCCTGGGTCGCCTCCTTCATGACTTCGGCAGGCATCTTCGCCGCGTCGATCTTCTCGCGCAGCTCGTTGATCTCGACGGTGCGCTCGTCCTCTTCCCCGAGCTCCTTCTGGATCGCCTTCATCTGCTCCCGCAGGAAGTAGTCACGCTGGCTCTTCCCGACGGAGCCCTGAACCTGCTCCTTGATGTCCTTCGTGATCCGGGCGATCTCGATCTCGCGGGACAGGTGGGCCGCCACTTTCTCCAGCCTCGCCTTGATCTCGATCGTCTCCAGGATCGCCTGCTTGTCGGCGACGGGAAGGTTCATCCCGAAGGTGATCAGATCGGCGATGCGGGCGGGTCCCGCGAGCCCCTGTACCATGGAGGAGAGCTCTCCAGGCAGGTCGCCGCGCAGATCGATCAGAGTCACCGCGAGGCCCTTGACGCTCCGTGAGAGCGCCTCGGTCTCGACGTCATCCCGCGACTCCTCCTCGATGGTCTCCACGCGGGCCACGAGGTAGGGATCCGCGCCCACGGCTCCCGTGATCCGGAACCGCTTCTCGCCCTGGATGATGAGCTGGAGGTTGTTGTCGTTGACCCGGGTGACCTTGAGGAGACGGCCGATGACCCCGACGGCGTGCAGCGCGTCGACGCCGGGGTCGTCCTGCTCGGGCACGCGTTGCGCCACGACGCCGAGCAAGGGTTCGTCGCTCGCGGCGATGGCCTCGACGAGCCGCTTGGACTTGTCGCGGCCCACAAGGATCGGAACCGTGACCTCGGGGAAGAGAACCGTGTTCCGGACGGGTAGGAGCCCGAGTTCCCGCCCGCTCATTTGTCCTCGCTGAACTCGGCGTCGATCACGTCGTCGCCCTTGCCTTCGGTCCCGCCGGGAGGCGCCTGGCCCGGCTCGGCGCTTGCGCCGGGGGCCTGCGCTTGCTTGTAGAGGATCTCGGCCATCCTGTGCGACGCTTTCGTGATGCGCTCCATCGTGGCCTGGATGGCGGCTTCATCCTCGGACTGGGCGTCCACGAGCTTGCGCCCTTCCTCGATGGCGGACGTGAGCGCCGTGACCTCTTCCGCCGGGATCTTGTCCTTGTTCTCGCCCAGCGTCTTCTCGGTCTGGTAGATGAGCGAGTCGAGGTGGTTGCGGGCTTCGATCGCGTGGCGCTTCTTCTTGTCCTCCTCGGCGTGCGAGGCCGCGTCCTGCGCCATCCGCTCGATCTCTTCCTTCGAGAGGCCGCTCGACGCCGTGATCTTGATCGACTGCTCCTTCCCCGTCCCGAGGTCCTTCGCCGACACGTGCACGATCCCGTTGGCGTCGATGTCGAAGGTCACTTCGATCTGGGGCATGCCGCGGGGCGCCGGCGGGAGGCCGACCAGGTGGAACCGGCCCAGCGTGCGGTTGCCCGTGGCCATCTCGCGCTCGCCCTGCAGCACGTGGATCTCCACGCTCGTCTGGTTGTCCGAGGCGGTGGAGAAGGTCTCGCTCTTGCGGGTCGGGATCGTGGTGTTCCGCTCGATGAGCTTCGTCATCACGCCGCCGAGCGTCTCGATCCCGAGGCTGAGCGGCGTCACGTCCAGCAGCAGGACGTCCTTCACCTCGCCGCCGAGCACGCCCGCCTGGACCGCCGCGCCCACCGCGACCACCTCGTCGGGGTTCACGCTCTTGTTGGGCTCCTTGCCGAAGAGGTCCTTCACGAGCGCCTGGACCTTCGGAATGCGCGTGGAGCCGCCCACGAGCACGACCTCGTCGATGTCGGCGGGCTTGAGCCCCGCGTCGGCCAGGGCCTTCCGGCACGGCTCGAGCGTCCGCTCGAGCAGGTCGCCCACGAGCTGCTCGAGCTTCGCGCGCGACAGGCGGATGTTCATGTGCTTGGGTCCGGAGGCGTCCGCCGTGACGTAGGGGAGATTGATGTCGGTTTCCACGGTGGAGGACAGCTCGATCTTGGCCTTCTCGGCGGCTTCCTTGAGCCGCTGCATGGCCATGGGATCCTTCGAGAGATCGACGCCCTGGTCCTTCCTGAACTCGGCCACGAGCCAGTCGATGACCCGCTGGTCGAGGTTGTCGCCGCCCAGGTGCGTGTCGCCGCTCGTGGCCTTCACCTCCACCACACCTTCGCCCACCTCGAGGACCGAGATGTCGAAGGTCCCGCCCCCGAAGTCGTAGACGGCGATGGTCTCGTCCTTCTTCTTGTCGAGGCCGTAGGCCAGGGCCGCCGCCGTGGGCTCGTTCACGATGCGCAGAACCTCGAGGCCGGCGATCTTGCCCGCATCCTTGGTGGCCTGGCGCTGCGCGTCGTTGAAGTAGGCCGGAACCGTGATCACGGCCTTCGTGACCTTCTCGCCCAGGTAGTCCTCGGCCGCCTGCTTGAGCTTCTGGAGGATCATCGCGGAGATCTCGGGCGGCGAGTAGGTCTTGCCGCGCACCTCGACCCGCGCATCGCCGTTGGGCGACTGGACCACCTTGTAGGGGACCATCTTCGCTTCCTCGGCGACCTCGGCGTAGCGACGGCCCATGAAGCGCTTGATGGAATAGATGGTGTTCTCGGGGTTCGTCACGGCCTGGCGCTTGGCCACCTGGCCGACGAGACGCTCCCCTTCCTTCGTGAAGGCGACGACCGACGGCGTCGTGCGACCGCCCTCGGAGTTTGGGATGACAACAGGCTCGTCCCCTTCGAGGACGGCTACGACCGAGTTCGTCGTCCCCAGATCGATTCCAACCACCTTGCTCATGCTTCTGACCTCCGCTAAGTCGCAGATGCAACGGCTCTTCCTACTGAGCATATGCCGTCACCTGCGGGGCTCTATCCCGAGCCAAGGCAAATATAGGGCCTGGATTAGCAAATGTCAAGCAGTTAATATGAGTGTATGGCACTAATGCTAGTCCCGTGGCGGGTCCATCTTCCGGCTTGCCAGCGGAGACCTGAATCCTGTTACAATCAGGGCACTTAAGACGCTGGAGGCGTGTCCTGTCCACCGCCCCACTCGACCGGAAGCTTTGTCAGGTCGTCGGCCTGAACCAGAACTATACGTCCGCCGCCGGGACGCTCTACCACATCCAGATCGAGGACCGCGGACCGGTGCAGGACCGCGTGTCCGAAAAGGAGGTCCGGCGCGTCAACGTCATCGTATACGCGAACTACGGGGAGGCCAACGCCCGGATCATCCACGGGCGCGATCACGACTTTCCCGACTTTCGGACCCAGGAGCACAACCGCTTCATCGAGCAGCGCATTCAGGAGCTGGCGGCCGACGCCCGCTCCATCATGGAGGAGAAGGAGCAGCGGCAGGTGATGCGGATCAAGTGCCTGATCCGCGAGTACTACTACACCAAGGACGAGGCGGCGAAGAAGGAGTTCGAGGAGGCGAACGCCCTCTATCCGTTCCTCTTCTCGCGAGCCTGGATGGAGCTGAAGCAGGAGCGTGCGCGGATGGGATGGGAGGCGCCCCCACCGCCCCCGCCGCCGCCCGCCGCCAAGGAGCCGGAGCCCGAGCCGGAAGCAGCGCCGCCGGCGGATGTGCTCTATCCGCTGGACGCGGAGCTGCGCGAGCGCGTCATCGAGATCGAGCGCGTCATCATCGAGCTGGCCCACGACCTCCA
>JBGPLH010000051.1:0-13694 GCA_041486365.1 Thermodesulfobacteriota bacterium
CGCTCATCCCGTCCTCCTGAACCGCGCCGCGAAGAAGGCATCGCTCCCGTGCCGGTGCGGCCAGGTCCGCAGGACTTCGCCGCAGGGCTCGCGGGAAACCACCTCCGCGAGATCCCCGCCGCGGCCTGCCCCGAGCGCCTTCCCGGCCCCTTCTAGCACAACCTCGCCGTGCCCCGCCAGGAGGTCCTCCACGACCGCGACGGTCTCCTCCGGCGTGAAGGTGCAAACGCTGTAGACGAGCACGCCGCCCGGGCGGAGCGCGCCGATCGCGGCGGCGAGGATCTCGCGCTGCAGTGCGGCGAGCCGCGCGGGGGCGTCGGGCTTCACGCGCCATCGCGCGTCGGGGTTTCGCCGGAGCACGCCGAGCCCCGTGCAGGGGGCGTCGACGAGGACCCGATCGAATGCCCCCAGGCCGAGCGCCGCGATCCCGCGCGCGTCGCAGGCGATGGTGCGGACGTTCGTGAGCCCCAGCCGCGCGCACAGCGACTCCACGAGCGAGAGCCGCCCCGCGTGGACGTCGACGGCCAGGACCTCGCCCGCCGGGCCCACCGCCTCCGCGAGCTGCGAGACCTTTCCCCCCGGCGCGGCGCACAGATCGAGCGCACGCTCGCCGGCCTCCGCGCCAACGAGCATCCCCACGAGCTGCGACGCCTCATCCTGCACGACGAACCATCCCTCCTCGAAGCCCGGGAGCGAGACCACCGGCGCGCGGGCCTCGAGCACGACCGCCTCCGGCGCGTACCGGCCCGGGGACGCCGCGATTCCCGCCGCCGAAAGCCGCGCGAGGAATTCCGCCCGCGTCGCGCGGGCCCGATGGACCCGCAGCGTGAGCGGAGGAAGCGCGTTGTCCGCCTCGAGGAAGTGCATCGCCTCGTCCTCGCCGAGCTGATCGAAGAGGCGCTCAACGATCCAGGGCGGGTGGGCGTGGAACGCGGCGGCGTAGCCGACGGGATCCGTGCGGGGATCGGGGTAGACCAGCTCGTCCCGCTCCCGCGCGAGGCGGCGGAGGACCGCGTTGGCGAAGCCCGTCAAGTGGGGGAGGTTCAGGGCGTGCATCGCGCGGACCGTCTCGTCGACGGCGGCCCGCGCGGGAACGCTCCGGGAGAACAGGATCTGATACGCGCCGATCCGGAGGGCGGCGCGGGCCGCGGCGGGGAGCTTTCCCGTGCCGCGGGGGACGCGCGCCTCGATCAGGTGATCAATACGCCCGCGCCAGCGCAGCGTGCCGTACACGAGGTCGGTCGCGAAGGCGCGATCCCGCGGGTCCAGGCGGGAGCGGTCCAGCGCCGCGCCCAGCGAGAGGTCCGCGTAAGCCTCCTCCGCGTCCACGCGGCGAAGGACCTCGATCGCGAGCGCCCTCGCCGATCCGTGCCATTTCGGATCGGGAGGGCGCCCGGCGGAAGTTTTCACGAATGTCCGGTCAGGGGTTGGTGAGGATCTGGTGTTCCATCTCGCGCAGCCGCTTCACGCGCTCCTCGGTGGGAGGGTGCGTGCTGAACAGCTTCATGATCCCGCCGCCGACCAGGGGGTTCACGATGAACATGTGGGCGGTCGATGGATTGACGTGCTCCATCGGGATCGCCTCGCTGGCCTGCTGCAGCTTGAGCAGCGCGCTCGCCAGCGCCTCCGGATCGTGGGTGAGCCTGGCGCCGCCCGCGTCCGCGCTGAACTCCCGCGTGCGCGAGATCGCGAGCTGGATCAGCATGGCCGCGAAGGAGACCACGATGCTCACGAGGAACGCGAAGAGGACGTTGCCGCCCCGGTTGTTCGAATCGTTCCCGCCCAGGATCGCGCCCCAGCGGAACATGGTCCCGAGGTAGGAGATCGCGCCGGCGATGGTGGCGGCCACGCTCGAGATGAGGATGTCGCGGTTGAACACGTGGGAAAGCTCGTGGCCGATCACGCCGGTCAGCTCTCGCCGATCGAGGATCCGGAGAATGCCCTGCGTCACGGCGACCGCCGCGTGGTGCGGGTTGCGCCCCGTGGCGAAGGCGTTCGGGGTCTCGCTGGGGATGAGGTACACCCGGGGCATCGGAACGGCCGCGCGCTGGGCGAGGTCTGCGACAATCGAGAACAGCTCCGGCGCCTCCGCCTCCGTCACCTCCTTCGCGCCGTACATGCGGAGCACGATCTTGTCGCTCCACCAGTAGCTCACGAAGTTGATGGCGCCCGCAATGAGGAGCGCGAACGTCGCGCCCTGCCGCCCGCCCAGCATCTGGCCCAGCGCCACCAGCAGCGCGGACAGTGCGATGAGCAGGAACGCGGTCTTGAATCGGTTCATGATGATTGCCTCCCCGGTGCCCTCTTGGGTTCGCGAGGGAATATAGGGCCATGCCCTCGGGCAATCAACGGGCCCGGGCCGTCCCTAGCCGCCGTCGAGCACCGAGCCTTCCTCGATGCGCGCGCCCCGGAGGAACTCTCCGGCGGGCAAGCGCCGCTTTCCCTCGGCCTGGATCTCCGTCAGGAGCACCGCCCGGCCATCGCCCGCGGCGACCAGGATCCCCGCGCCGTCGGCGCGAAGCACGGTTCCGGGGGCCGCGGTTGCGAGCGTCCCCGCTTCCCGGGCCTCCCACACCTTGAGGACCTTCCCCGCGTCCCGGGTGAACGCGCCGGGCCGCGGCGTCGCCGCGCGCACGCGATCCACGACGGCCCGCGCCGGTTCTTCCCAGCGGATCCGGCCGTCCTCCTTCGTGAGACGCGGAGCGAGCGTCGCGCGGGTGTGATCCTGCGGACGGCGCGTGATCCGTCCCGCCGCGAGCGCGTCAATCGTCTCGACGAGCAGCTCCGCCCCGACCCGCGCGAGCCGGGCTTCGAGGCTGCCCGCGGTCTCGCCCGGCGCCATCGGCACCTCGCGCGCCAGGAGGATGTCCCCCTCGTCCATCCGCTCGTTCATGAACATCGTCGTGATCCCCGTCACCGTCTCGCCCGCAAGGATCGCCCGCTGAATAGGCGCGGCCCCCCGGTACTTCGGGAGCAGGCTCGCGTGGACGTTCACGCAGCCCCGGGGCGGCAGCATGAGCAGCGGACGCGGGAGGATCTGGCCGAAGGCCGTCACCGCGATGAGATCGGAAGCGAGGGCGGAAAGCTCGGGCAGGAACGCGGGGTCGCGCACGTGGGCGGGCTGGAGCACCGGGATCCCGAGGCGCCGGGCGGCCTGCGCGGCGGGCGGCGGGGAGGGCGCCAGGCCGCGGCCGCGCGGGCGATCGGGTTGGGTCACCACGGCGAGGACCTCGTGCCCCGCGGCCACGAGCGCCTCGAGGGAGGGCACGGCGAACTCCGGCGTTCCCATGAAGACGATTCGCAACGCTGCCTCCAAACCTGGCCGTCCCGTCGCGCGAGGGCCCCCGAACACGAAAGGCGATCCGGGCCGGCCGGATCGCCTTTTCTCGCCGGGTCGCGGGCCGGCTAGCTTTCCCGCGCGAGTTCCTTCTTCCGGCGCTTCACGTAGAGCCCGCGCTTGAGCGTGCTCAGGCGATCGATGAAGAGCATTCCGTTCAGGTGATCGACCTCGTGCTGGAAGCACACCGCGTGCAGCCCCTCCGCCTCCACCTCGACCGGCTTGCCGTCCTCGTCGAGCGCCGCGAGGACGACGTGGGATGCGCGCTGCACCTCGGCGCCGTATTCGGGCACGGAGAGGCATCCCTCCTCGATCTTGATCTTCCCGGAGGACGCCACGATCTCGGGGTTGATGTACGCGCGGGGGTGACGGTCCTTGTCCCGCCACTCCACGTCCACCACGATCACGCGGAGCGATATGCCGACCTGCGGCGCGGCCAGGCCGATCCCGGGGGCGTCGTACATCGTGTCGATCATGTCGCGGACGAGCGTGCGGATCTCCTCCGTGATCGTCTTCACGGGCCGGGCGACCTTCTTCAGCACGGGGTCGGGGAACTGGACGATGCGGAGGATGGCCATGCGCCTTTCCTGATCACGAAGACCGGCCCCGCGGGGCCGGCGAAAAGCGGCGGGACTATACCATGCCCGCCGGATCGACGTCCACGGCGAGGGTCGCGCCTCCCTTGCCCGCGCGCCGCCCCACGCGCGCGAGAACCCCCCGCGCCACGCGCCGCAGCGCCGCCGGCGCGTCGCCCTTGAGGAGCACCTGCCAGCGCCATCGGTTGCGAAGGCGCGGCATCACCGCGGGCGCCGGGCCGAGCACCTCGATGGACGGGTCTTCTCGGGCAAGCTCGCGGGCGGCCTGTGCGCACCGGCGCGCCGCTTCCTCCGCAGCCTCCGCCGTGGACGCCGAGATCCGGAAGTTCACGAGCCGGCAGAAGGGAGGCCAGCGCGGCTCGCGCCGGTGGGCAAGCTCCTCCGCGTAGAAGCCCGCGTCATCGTGGGCCTGGACGCGGGCCAGGCAGGCATTGTCGGGATCGTGCGTCTGGATCAGCACGACCCCCGCGAGATCCCCCCGGCCCGCGCGGCCGGCCACCTGCGTCAGCAACTGGAACGTGCGCTCCGTTGCCCTGAAATCGGGGAACCAGAGACTCGACTCCGCCGCGATCACGCCGACGAGCGTCACGCCGGGGAAGTCGTGCCCCTTGGCCACCATCTGCGTCCCGACGAGGACGTCCACCTCCCGGGCGCGCAGCCGCGACAGGATCGCCTCCTGCGCGCCGCGACGCTCCACCGTGTCACGGTCCAGGCGCGCCGTGCGCGCGCCCGGGACCGCGCGGCGCACCTCCTCCTCCACCTGCTGCGTCCCGATCCCGCGCGCCTCGGCCCCCGGCCCGCCACAGCCCGGGCAGGCGCCGGGACACGGATCGTGGAAGTCGCAGGCGTGGCAGCGCAGTCCCCGAGACCGCGCATCGCCGGCCGTGTGCAACACCAGCGCGATGTCGCAGTTGGGGCAGCGGAAGACGTGGCCGCAGTCCCGGCAGAAGAGGTGCGTGGCGTAGCCGCGGCGGTTCAGGAAGAGGATCGCCTGCTCGCCCCGCGCCACGGTGGCCTCGAGCGATTCCCGCAGGGCCCGGGACAGCGCCGGCGGCCGGGCGCCGTACGCCGACTCCCGGCGCATGTCGACGATCTCGATCTTCGGGAGCGGGCGGGAGAGCACGCGCTCGGGGAGCACGAGCTTCTCGTAGCGCCCCGCCTGCGCGTTGTGGAGGCTCTCGAGCGAGGGCGTGGCGGATCCCAGCAGGGCCACCGCCGACTCCATCTTCGCCCGCATCACCGCCACGTCGCGCGCCTGGTAGGGGAGGCCCTCCTCCTGCTTGTAGGAGCCGTCGTGCTCCTCGTCGACGATCACCGCTCCCACCCGCTCGAGCGGCGCGAAGACCGCCGAGCGCGCGCCGATCACGATGGGGAGATCGCCCCGGCGGATCCGGCGCCACTGGTCCGCCCGCTGCCGGTCCGTGAGCCCCGAGTGCTGCACCGCCACGCGATCGCCGAAGCGGGCGCGAAAGCGTGCGACGAGCTGGGGCGTGAGCGCGATCTCGGGGACCAGCACCAGCGCGCCCGCGCCCCGATCGATCGCGCCCGCGATCACCCGCAGGTAGACCTCCGTCTTGCCGCTCCCCGTGGCGCCGTGCAGGAGGAACGCTCCGAAGCGACCCTCCGCGAGGACGGCGCCGACGCGCGCGATGGCCTGCGCCTGGGGCGGCGTCGCCTCCGGGGGCGTGTCGCGGGCCGCGATCGCTCCCTCGAAGGGGTCCGCCATGCGCTCCTCGCGATCGCTCGCGGCCAGCCCACGCCGCTCGAGCGCCCGGAGCGCATCCACGCGCACGCCCGCGCTGCGCGGGATCTCGTCCTGGCGGACGGGGCCCTGGGGGGCGAGCCATGCGAGCGCGGCCGCCTGTGCGGGGGCCCGCCGGAGGGACGCGAGCGCCTCGTCCAGCGCGCTCGTCCCGAGAGTGGCCCGCCAGAGGATCCGCTCGGACCGCGCGGTCACGCGACTCGCGAGGAGCAAGGACGGCAGGGCGGCGCGAAGTGTCTGCCCGAGCGGGTGGAGGTAGTAGTCGGCCGTCCAGCGGAGGAGATCGAGGAGCGTCGGTGGGAGCGCGGGCTCGCCGGGGTCGAGCAGATCGAGAAGGTCGCGGATCGCGTCGGGCGGCGCGGAAGCACCGGCCGGCGGCTCGCCGAGCGCGATGCCAGTCAGGCGGCGCCGCCCGAAGGGGACGAGCACGCGCGCGCCGGGGCGGACGCGCCCGGCGAGATCGGGCCCGATCCGGTAGGTGAAGCTCCCCTCGACGGGCGCGAGCACGGCCACGTCGCAGAGACCGGCGGGGAGGCCGGCAGCCTGCGCAGGCATCAGTCGATGTCCTCGGCTCACGGTGGGAAGGATAGAACGGGGACGGGACAGGCGGCGCCCCTCAGAGCCAGATGCTCCTGCGCTTCTTCAGCAGGTCCTTGAGCATCCGCGAGATCGCCGCCTTCACCTGACCGACCTTGGCCTCGATCTTCTCGTCGTCGGCGTCGGGATCCCCGCGAAAGCGCATCGGCTCGCCGAACTGGATGTGGAACTTGGCAGGGAAGGGGATCATGCCGAGCGGACCGAGCCAGGGGAACGTGATCGTGAGCGGGAAGGCGGGCGAATCCGTCAGGCGCGCGAGCAGCTTCGACGTGGCGATGCCCGGCGACTGCTCCTCCGACCCGACGATCGCCGTCGGCACGATCGGCGAGTCCGTCTCGAGCGCCAGCCGCATGAACCCCAGGCCGAAGCGCTGGAGCTGGTAGCGCTTCGCGTAGGTCTTCACGAATCCCCGGTGCCCCTCCGGGAAGACCATCAGCGCCTCTTCCAGCTCGAGCATGCGCCGCGCGTTCTCGGGGCGCCCGACCACGGAGCCCATCCGGTGCATGAAGATGTTGAACCAGGGGATCGTGGGGAGGAAGAACTCGCCCATGCCGCGCAGGGCCCGCGGCGGATTGCCCTCCATGAAGGTGGCCATCCCGGCCATCGCGCCGTCCCAGGCGAAGGTGTTCCCGGCGTGATTGGGGATGACGAGCATGCGGCCCGGAAGCAGGTTTTCCGCCCCCGTGACTTCGACCCGAAACCAGTACCTGTAGAAGAGCCCCGCCGCGAGCACGAAGGGCTTCGACCAGCTCGGGCTGTAGCCCCAGGGATCGTAGCCGTACTCGTTGATCATGCGGGAGGGGAGGAGCGAGATGCGCTTGTCGATCTCGCCCGAAAGCTCCTTGATGGCCTCGGGAGTCGGGATTTCGAAACGCATGGAACCTTCCTTCGCGGTCGTCCTGGCCATGCGCCAGACTAGCCCCGCGGGGCGATTTTCACAACGAGTGGGGCGAGCAGCGGGGCGAGCGACGGGGCAGGCGGCGCGGCGGGCGTCTCAGCCCGCGGCCAGCGCGAGGAAGTGCGAGAAGACCTCCCGGCCGCGGGCCGCGCAGGCGGAGGCCTTCGACTCCGTGTCGGAGACGATCCCGGCCTCGGTCACCGCTGATCCGCGCTCCTTCATCCACCGGCGGTTGCCCGGGTCGTCCAGCACCGCGCGGATGATCGCGGGCGTGAACTCGAGGTGGAACTGAAGGCCGTAGGCGCGCCTGCCCCAGCGGAAGGCCTGGTTCGGATAGACGGCCGAGGAAGCGAGCCCGACGGCGCCGGTCGGCAGATCGAACGTGTCGCCGTGCCACTGGAACACCTCGAAGCGCTCCCCCGCGCCGCCGAGCGTCGGATCGGAGCGTCCCTCGTCGTTGAGCGTGACGGGGGCCCAGCCGAGCTCGACCTCTTTGCCGGGATAGACCTTCCCGCCCATCGCCTCGGCGAGGATCTGGCTCCCGAGGCAGATACCGAGGAACGGAACGCCGCCTTCCGCGGCGCGCCGCGCGAGCACCATCTCGTCATCGAGGAAGTGAAATCGATCGCGCTCGTACACGCCCATGGGTCCGCCCAGTATCGCTATACCCGCGGCGCCGTCGGGGCTCGCGGGCACCTCCGCGCCGTCCCAGACCGGGACGATGCGTGATGAGCACCCCGCCGCCTCCAAGGCCTCGCCGAAGAGTCCGGGGCCCTCGATCGCAACGTTCTGGATCACCCACCAGTCACGCGTCGTCTTCATGGCGCGGATCCTCCCTTTCCCGCGCCCGGCGCCGCCACGGACGCCGCCAGCATCCAGCGGTGCCCCACCTGCGCGCGGACCACCACGGTGAGCGGCGTGCCCACCACCTGTTCCAGCCCCTGCTTGCTCTTCTCCCGAAGGATGAAGATTGCCCGCTCGTGCCCCGCCACCGCGCGCGCGACGTCTTCGGGCTTCGTGAGGTTCGGGAGCGTCCGCTCCAGGTAGAACGTGTAGTTGCCGATCGACCCCTCGGGCATGTCGAAGAGATAGATTGGATCCGTTCCCGCCAGGCGCCCGATCGCCTCCGCCATGGGCCGTGCGCTCTTCTGGGTGTCCACCGCGGGGAAGGCCGCCATCGATATGGCCCAGAGCACGACGGCCAGGAGCGACGGCGCCGCGAGCGGAAACGTCTCTCCCTCCCGCCAGCGCCGCGGCCGCAGGCGCCAGGCCATGATCGCGCCCGCTGCGAGCAACGCGCCGATCGCCACCACGTCGGGTTTCCAGCCGAGCGCTTTCCACACGACAGGGATGGCGGCCAGGCCCCCCACGAGCAGCGCGGCGAAGATCGCGAAAGCCGTCCCGTTCTCGCGGAGCATCCGTCGGATGGCGAGCCGATTCCAGGCCCGCTCGAGCCCGACCGCGACCAGGAGCGCGGCGGGCGGGAAGATCGGCAGGAGATAGGTTTCCCGCTTGGTCGACGCTGCCGTGAACACGAGGAACCCCGACAAGAACCAGGCGGCGAGCAGTCTCACCCAGCGGCCTTCCTCGCGCGGGCCGCTCGAGCCCGATCCGCCAATGGCGCCGCGCAGTCCAGCGAAGGCCACCGGCCAGAGCAGCGTCCAGGGAAGGAACGCCATCGGGAAGGCCCACAGATAATAGTAGAAGGCCTGCTGGTGGTCCTTGCCGCCGGAGAATCGCCCGAGGTGCTGCTTCACGAAGTACTCCGAGAGCATCCCCTCCCCGCCGTGACGCCCGAGCACGAGCCCCCAGCCCGCGATCACGAGGAGCAGGAAGAGCGCGCCCGCGACCAGGTGAATCCAGTGGCCGCGCAGGCTCCGTCGTTCCCAGAGGAGCCATGCCACCACGGCGAGTCCGGGCAGCCCCGCGCCGAGGAGCCCCTTGGCGAGGAACCCGACCGCGGAGGCGCCGTAGAACACGGCGAGCCCAAGCAGGCGCCACCGCGGAAAGCGCTCGGATGCCGCGAAACCCACTACGGCCGCGAGCACGCAGGCCGAGAGCACCATGTCCACCTGGGCGCGCCCGGCGAGCCACCAGAATTCATAGGTCGTCCCGAGGATCAGCGCTCCCGCGAGCCCCACCCACCGCGAGAAGAGCCAGGTTCCCAGAAGGAACGTGATCGCGAGGGAGAGCGCGCCGGCGATGGCGGCGGGCGTGCGCGCGGAGACGGCGGTGACCCTGCCGCCCCCCGCGGCGACCGCGAGCCAGTGTTGCAGCGGCGGCTCCTCGAGGAAGGTTGCGCCGTTCAGGCGCGGGATCAGCCACTCGCGGGATGTAGCCATCTCGCGGGCGATCTCGGCGTAGCGCGGCTCGTCGGGGTTCCAGAGATCGCGGCGAAAGGCGGGCAGCGCGTAGAGCGCGAGCCCGGCGAGGAAGAGGAGAATCGCGGTGCGGAGCGTGGTGCTGGCGGGCATGGCCGGCATTGTAAAGGATCGCGAGGAACTTCTCCGGTCGGGCGAGGCTCCTGGGAGGACGAGGCTCTTTCTTGGGGAGCGCGAGGCTCCTGCCGAGCCTAGTACCCCGCCCCCGCCGTCTCGTCGCGCTTGTAAGTGAAATGGCGCACGTAGGCGATGATGTCCCAGCGCTCCTGGTCGGTGAGCCGGCCGTGCCAGCCCTTCATGAGCGTGTTGGGCTTTCCGAAGCTCACGATGTCGAACCAGTCGGCGTCCGTCTCGCCCGCCGCCCACTGGCGGTCGGTGAAGTTGCGTGGATGGATGCGGCGCTTCTGGGCCTCGGGCCCGTTGCCGTCGCCGGCCATCCCGTGGCAGGGCGAGCAGTTCTTCTCGAACAGAAGCTTCCCGTTGGCGACGTCGGGCGGCTGCTTCGGCCAGGCATAGACGACGCCCTCCTCGCCCATCTCACCGCCCGCGGCCACCTGGATGTACAATTCCGTCCCGTAGGCGAGGAAGAAACCCGTGACGAGGCCCGCCATCACGATCCCGTGAAGCCCCTGCCGCCGCCCGATATGCAGCAGCTCGCCCACGATGTAGAGGATGGCCCCGCCCGCGAGCGCGAGGACAAATGTCTCCACCGCGCGCGAGACCCAGAGGCTCCCGACGATCGTGCCGACGAGCGTGGGACCGCCGCCGATGAGACCGAGGAGGCCGAGGTACGCGACCGACGGCCTCTGTCCCGACAGCGGCCCCGCGATCCCGAACCCCTCCGTCGCGTTGTGCAGGCCGAAGCCGATCACGAGCGTGAGCGCGAGCGATATAGCGCCGGCCGCCCAGAGCTGTCCGATGGCGAGGCCCTCGCTGAAGTTATGGATCCCGATACCCGTGGCGATCATGAGCGCGAGGTTGCGCGCCGCTTCCGGCGTCTGCTTCGGATCGCGCGCCTGCGGAAGGAAGCGCGCCTCGAAGATCACCATCGCGAAGAGGCCCACGCCGAAGCCCAGGAAGAAGAGGGCCGCGTGGATGAGCTCGCCGCGCGGCGCGATCCCCCGCACCACGGCCACCACGCCGTGCTCGACGGTCTCGAGGGACTTGCCGACGATTTCAACGAGGAGGAAGACGAGGATCCCCACGGAGAGCGCGTTCAGGAACCCGCGCAGCCGGGGGCCCGCGCGCTTCACGAGGGCGAGCGGAAGACCGAGGTAGATGGTGAATCCGGCGGCGGCGCCGAGCAGCACGAGGTCGAGGCTCATGGGGCCGACAAGATAGACCGGCGGGCGCTGCCTGTCGATTTCAAAAACACGCAACCCTCTGTTTTGAAAATGACAATTTCAAAATCAGGTGCGCACCGCGCCGTCCCGCGCGCGCCGAGACGGTGCGTGGGGAGAAGCAAGAGGCCCGGTGATTCGCCGGGCCTCTCGTGTTTCCGGAATGGTGGAGCAGAAGGGGCTCGAACCCTCGACCTCCGCATTGCGAACGCGGCGCTCTCCCAGCTGAGCTACTGCCCCCTATCAGGATCGCGGGCGGGGCGGATTGTACCACGGGGGCATCCCGTTTCAAGAGCGGGCCCCCCCCGAGGACACGCGGTTGTGCGGCCGCGGGCGCGGACGGTATGATGGGACCGCCATGGTTCGTGCCTGGGAAGATCACAAGGACCTCACGCTCCTCCAGACGGTGTCGGGCATCGCCCGCTACTGGCTCGCCTATGGAACGGCGGTGCCCGCGGCCATGGCGGGTTTCGCCGCCGCCGCCGCATCGGGCTCGCGCTGGACCGGCATCAACACCCTCGGCAGCGTGTGGGGCGATCTGGCCGGCGCCTTCATGGGGATCGAGGTCAAGGTGAAGGGCGAGGAGCACCTGTGGTCCTCGCGCCCCTGCGTGTTCATATTCAACCACCAGTCGGCCATCGACGTCCTGACCTGCGCCCGCCTCATCCGGCGCGATACCTTCGGCATCGCCAAGCAGGAGCTTCGCAAGAAGCCCGTGGTCGGCGCGATCATCGGGCTCATGGGCACGGTCTTCATCGACCGTGCGGATCGCATGAAGGCCCTGGAGGCGCTGCGGCCCGCGGTGGAGGAGATCCGGCGCGGCCGCTCGATGCTCATCGCGCCCGAAGGCCACCGCGCCGCCGACGGACAGCTCCTCCCCTTCAAGAAGGGCGCGTTTCACATCGCGTTGCAGGCGGGCGTGCCGCTGGTGCCCATCGTGTTCCACGACGCGTACAAGCGCCTGCGCCCCGGAAGCGGCATCGCGCGACCCGGCACCGTGCACGTCACCGTCCTTCCGCCGATCCCGACGAAGAATTGGAAAGCCTCGCGCCTGAGCGAGCACGTCGCGGAGGTCCGTCGCCTGTTCCTGCGCGCGCTGGACCAGAAGGACGACGCGGCGGCGGCACGACCCCGTCGCGCCGCCAGGCGCGTGCAGAGGCCCAGGCAGGTCCCGGCGCCGGAGGAGACGCCATGAGCGTCCCCTCGACCCGCGATGCCAAGGCTTCCGCCGTGGCCGAATCCGGGCTTGCCGCGATACCGGCCCCTGCGCCGGAGCTGCCCGCTTTCGTCTGGCCCGCTCCCGAGGGCTGCCGCGCCGTCTTCCTCGTGGACGTCGCCAATGCGGGGGAACGGCGAATAGTCGAGGCGTGGATCGCCCGGCACAGGCCCGAGAGCTGCGCCGGCTCCACGGCGCCCGAGATCGTGACGATCGCGTCCTCCCGCCGGCCGAGGAAGGCGAAGCTCCACCCCAACCTCGAGAAGGCGCTCGCCTCCCGGGACAACCCGATGATGGCGCCGCTCCGGGTGATCTGGCGCGTGCCGGCGCGCCGCCGGATGCGCGGCGCCCGCTTTCGCGATCTCTTCTTCGGCAATCCGCGCGATCCGAACTGGCTCCGCGAGATGTGGACGCTGTGGCTCAGGCCCGAGTTGTGCCAGGTGATCGCGGGCGAGCCCGCGCGTCTGGACGAGCTGCACGCCCGCTGGTCGGAGCGCACGCGTGTCTCGGGGATCGCGTTTCCCGAGTTCGTCGCGCAGCAGGCCGCGCTCGCGCTGGAGCGCGCCGAGCGCCGCCTGCGCGGCGCGCGCTACAAGGTCCCGCGGATGCTGGGCGCGTTCATCCTGGACTCGCCGGCTTTTCGCGCGGGCGCGGCGGATCTCGCGCGATCCCTCGGGATGCCCGAGGAGAAGGTCCTCGAGAAGGCGGGCGAGTACCTCCACGAGATCGCCGCGCAGCACAACCCGATGTTCATGGACCTCGCGGCGCGCCTGATCCGCAGGCTCTACACGATGGGCTACGACGAGCAGATACGGTTCGAGGAGGAGGAGCTGGACCGGGTGTTCGCGCTGGGGCAGCAATACCCGCTGGTCTTCCTGCCCAGCCACAAGTCGAACCTCGACCATCTGATCTTGCAGTACCTCTTCTACAGGCTGGGCCACGCGCCCAACCACACGGCCGGCGGGATCAACATGAACTTCTTCCCCATCGGCCCCATCGTGCGCCGCTGCGGGGTGTTCTTCATCCGGCGGACGTTCAAGGACAACGAGATCTACAAGTTCGTGATGCGCAGCTATCTCGATTACCTCGTCGAGAAGCGCTTTCACCTGGAGTGGTACATCGAGGGCGGCCGCTCGCGCACGGGAAAGCTCCTGCCGCCGCGCTACGGGATGCTGGCCTACGTGGCCGATTCCTACCGGCGCGGGAAGGCCGAGGACATCTACTTCGTCCCCGTGTCGATCACCTACGACCAGATCGCCGACGTGGGCAGCTACGTGGCCGAGCAGACGGGCGGGAAGAAGGAGCGTGAGAGCTTCGGCTGGTTCGTGAAGACCGTGCGGGGGTTCCGGAGGCGCTACGGGCGGGTCCACCTGCGATTCCACGAGCCGGTGAGCATCCGCGAGTACCTGGGCCCGCCCGACGGGATCGGCGGGACGGACGAGAACCTCGAGATCCAGAAATTCGCATTTCGCCTGGCGCACCGGATCAACCAGCTGACGCCGATCACGCCGGTGTCGCTGGTGACGCTGGCGCTGCTCGGTGCCGGGGGACGCTCACTCACGCTCGA
>JBGPLH010000052.1:0-13568 GCA_041486365.1 Thermodesulfobacteriota bacterium
CCTGTCGAGCTGGACCCGCGAAGGCCCGGCGGCCGCCCTCTTCGGCGGCCTGGCGGGCGCAATCGCCTCGCTATCGTTCTGGTTCGTGACCGATGGGGCGGTGATGGTCGCGCTCATCTGCGCGCTGGCCACCTGGGAGGCTGTTCGCGGAAGGTTCAGAGGGGCGCGCCCCGCCGGGCTCTCATCGGTCGGGGCCGCGGCGCTCACCCTCCTCGCGCTCACCGCAACGACCCCCGGGGGGCTCACCGGCGGGATGACCTATCTGGCCCTCTCGCCGTTCCAGGCGCACCTGGCCGTGGCCGGCGCCGGCATGGCCCTGGCCCTGATCGTCGGGGCATGGCGGGGGATCGGTCCGGGCAAGAGGGCGATGGGCGTCGTCGGCGGGGCTGCGCTCGCTGCGGTCGCGCTGGCCCACGGAGGCACGGCGCTGCTCGATCCCTTCAGAGGCGCGGGCGTTTTCGTCGGGCGGACCGAGGGGCTCTGGCTGACGGTTCGTGAGAGCAGGCCGCTGTGGGAGCAGCCCTGGCAAAAGATCGTCCTGGGCCTGTCTCCGCTCGGCGTGATGCTTCCCGCGGTTCTGCTGGTCGCGGCGATCCGCGATCGTCACAGGCCTTCGGGCATGGCCGCCCTTCTGGGGGCCGCGGTGCTCGCGCTGGGCGTCGTCCAGATCCGCTTCCTCGTTATCGGCGGCGTGGGGATGGCCTACGCCGCAGGATGGCTGGCGGCCCGGGCGTGGGAGGCAGCGTCGGATCGCCCGAGGCCGGGGCTTCTTCGGGGGGCGGCGCTCGGGGTGCTGCTCGCGGGGATCGTCCCGGCAACTCTCCTGGTGTTCCTGTCCAGCGCTTCCATCCGCGAACTGGCGTCACCCGCCGAGGACCTGGCACTGGCGGAGGTCCTGCGCGCCCGGCGACAGATCGAGGGGGGGCTCGAGCAGGCCCGGCCGGCGCTTGACTGGGGCGTGGCCGCGCGCTGGGACGTGGGGCACCTGCTCATCTACCGGAGCGAGGCACCCGTGGTGGCATGTCCCTTCGGCCTGGGCCCGACCCATGCCGAGGGTGTTCAGCGCGTGGTGAAGCTGGCCCTCTCGGACAGCGACGCAGCGGCCGGCGATCTCTGTCGCCGTCTCCGTGTGCGCTACGTGGCGACCTCCGACCCCTTCACGCGGATTGTCGACGACGCACTCACGGCGGGCGTGCCACCAAGCCGGTACGTCCTCGCCTACAACGGCCCAAAGGGACAGATCGAATACACGATCAACTTCCTCCGGACGACCGCCTTCCGTCTCCACGCGCTCGATGGGGCCCTCCTCTCGTTGCCCGGGATGGAAATCCCGGCCATGCCGTCGTTCCGTCTCGTCTGGGAATCCAGGGAGACCATTCCGATGGTTCCGGTGGCCGGACTTCCCGCCGGCCCGCGCCCGTCGAGCAACAAGCTCTTCGAGGTGGTGAAGGGCGCGCAGGTGGAGGGGACGTGCGTTGCCGGACAGGCCGTGGGTCTTCGAGTTGCCGTGAGGACGAACCGGGGCCGAATGATCGACTGGCGCAACCGGACGCCCTGCACGGCTCCCGGTCGTTACGCGATTCGCACGCCCTATGCATCCCCGGCCGTCAAGGTGGCTCAGGAAGGAAGGCAGAAGACGCTCGCGATCACGGAGGCGCAGGTCCTGCGAGGCGATGCGGTCACGGCGGACCTGCGGTAGGACGCGCGGCGAGCCTGCGGCGGATCCAGGGGATGCCGATCGCGAGGCCCGCGGCGGAGATGGCGAGGGAGACCCCATGCGATGTCGGGGACGGCGAGAAGGGGATGATCGCGGGGGCGATGGTGCCGAACAGGTTGTTCGCGACGTGGCAGGCGATCGCGGGCCGGATGCTGCGGGTCCATTCGGTGATCGCGCCCAGGTAGAGCCCGAGGAGGACCGCCATGGGCCCCTGCACCGCGTCCATGTGCGCCGCGCCGAAGAGGATCGACGCGGCCAGGACGCCGCGCATCACGCCGATCCGCCCGGTGAGCCCCGTCTGGATGAATCCGCGGAAGAGCATCTCCTCCATCGTCCCCACGCCCACCCCGACGAGCACGCCCGCGGCGGCCAGATCGACGGCGCTCGCGCCCTGGAAGAGATCGCGCAGGAGGCCGAGCGCGCCGTACTCGCCCAGCCCCGCGAGGTGCACCGCCGCATCCAGGCCGTGGCTCAGGAGGATCATGCAGCCGATCATCGCGGCGAGGACCTCAGGCTGCGTACCGGACGGTCCGAGGCGCAGCCGCTCGCGGGCGGGAAGGCCCGAGAGCCGCACGCCCGTGACCAGCACGAGGGCCTCGGCCAGGATGACGCCGGCCATGGCCGCGAGCGCGCCGGGCATCGTCTGGGCCGCGCGCCAGAGGGCCTCCCGCGAGCCGAAGGCCGCCGGCCCCTCGCGCGCCGCGGCCACCCAGCGAACGGCGATCTCGGAGAAGAGGAGCCCGAGGGTGATGGTGGCGATGAATGCCCCGAGCGCCTCGCGGAGGGGGCGGTGCGGCGGGCCGGCCGGAATCTCGGGTGCGGTCTCGGGAAGCGGCTCCATCACACGTGGTTCCGCAGGGCGAGTTCCTTGGGGTGGGGATTGAGATAGATCTGGTCCCGGAGCCAGGGCACGTCGTGCAGGCGCACGAAATGACGGATCAGCGTGGCGGGGACGATGAGCGGCGTGTAGCCCTTGTGGTAGTCGCCGATCGATTCCTGAAGCTCGGCTTTCTCCTCCGGCGAGAGCGTCTTCTTGAAGAAGCCCGCCATGTGCTGGAGCACGTTCGCATGGCGCTTGCGGGTGGCGTGGTGCGCGAGCGCTTCGAAGAAGAGATCCGCGTAACGCCCCGCGAGCTGCGCGGGCGTGAGCGCCTTCGCGCCCGCGACGAGGCGCCCCAGCCCGGCGGCGTGCGCGGGGCTGTGGGCGAGCAGGATGTACTTGTGGGCCGCGTGGAAGGCCACGAGCTTTCCCCGCGTGAGGCCGCCTTCCAGGAGATCCTGCCAGCGGCGGTAGCAGAAGACGCGCTCGACGAAGTTCTCGCGCAGGACCGGATCGTTCAGACGCCCCTCTTCCTCCACCGGGAGGTGGGGCATCCGCTCGAGCAGATGGCGGGCGAAGATGCCGCGGGCCCGGCCCTTCGGTCCGCTCGCCCCGTAGAGCTTCACCCGCTCCATCCCGCAGGAGGGCGAGCGCGCCTTGAGGACGTAGCCGGAGAGGCTCATCCCCGCGATGGCGCGCACCCGGGTCCGCGAGAACGACTCCATCGCGCGCGTGTAGTCCTTCCTCGTCTTGTTGCCGATCATCCGCGGGCGATCCGCCTCGCCCTCCAGGCGCACCGCTTCCCGGGGGATGCCCATGCCGACCTCCACCTCCGGGCACACGGGGACCCAGGTGAAATAGAGGCCGAGGAGGTCGTTGACGAAGGGATCGCGTTTGTGCCCGCCGTCGAAGCGGACCTTCCTGCCCAGGAGGCAGGAGGAGATGCCGACGTGAATGGTCCGGCTGGTGGAAGAACGGCTCATGCGAGGGCCTCGGCTCGGCGGACGGCCGGGTTCCCCGCCGTCACGATGCGATAGGAAACACGGCGATCGGCCGTTGGCAAGTCGTCCGCGCGGGTCTCCGGCGCATGGGAAAAATCGATGGATCGCCCGGAGCGGCGACTGGTACTATTTTCCGCGGAGGTCCGACGGGGGGGACATGAGACGGTCGCGAGACTCGGTGAGCGGGGGCCGGACCCGGAAGCACGGCTACTGGAGGCTGGAGAGGAGGCAGGAGCCGATGCCGCCGCTCCACCACTTCGCGCTCCGGATGCTCCTCTACATTGCCATCCCCTTCGCGGCCATCTCCGGGATGCTCCTGATCGGCGTCCTGGGCTACCACCGTGTCGCGGGACTGGGATGGGTCGACGCGTTGCTGAACGCCTCGATGATCCTGTCGGGGATGGGCCCGGTCGCCGTCATGGAGACCACGGGCGCGAAGGTCTTCGCGTCGCTATATGCGATCTTCAGCGGCGTTCTCTTCATCAGCACCGTGGGGTTCCTGTTGAGTCCCGTCGTGCACCGATTCCTCAAGAGGTTCCATCTCGAAGACGAGGATGACTCGGAAGGAGGGGCTGTATGAACACAGAGGCTGAACGTCCCGCGCCCGTGGAGGCTGCTGCCGGTGGGAGCGAGTGGTCGCAGATCGGAGAGGATGGTCTCTTCTCCGGCATGATCGGCGCGTTGATCGTGGCCGCCCTGTTCCTGGTCACCGACCTCCTGGGGGGAAGGCCGCTCTACACGCCTTCGCTCCTGGGGAAGGTGCTCTTCCGCGGTGCGCAGGCCATGGACGATCCGACCATGGTGCCCTCCATGGTCGTGGTGTACACGGGCGTCCACATGGCGACGTTCATCGCGTTCGGGATGATCGCCGCCTGGCTCGTCCGCGCGTCCGAGCGCACGCCCGCCATGGGGATCCTGCTGCTCTTCCTGTTCGTGATCTTCGAGGCGAGCTTCATCGTGTTCAGCCTCGCCGTGGGCGGCGGATTGATCGGCAAGCTCGGCGTGACCGAGGTGATCAGCGCGAACCTGCTCGCCGCCGCGGGGATGTCGGCCTACTTCCTCGTGCGCCGTCCCCGGGCGAGGCAGAGCCTGGAGAAGAGCTGGGAAGAGGCCTAGCGTCTGGCGTCTGGGGTCAGGCTTGACTTATTGACTTAATGTTTCCGACCCTCCGGCGCGTCCGCCACGCGCCCTCCTCCGCGAGAATTGATCCCTGCGATGCCGGAGCCGCATGGCTAGAGAACCCCGCATCCATGCGCCGGGGACGTTCCATCCCGTCATGCTCCATTGGAGGGGGGCCGAGCCTTCGGGATTACCTGGCTCCTCGATCGAGGAGATCTGCACCTTGACATGCCGGGATATGGGCGTGAGCGCGGGCGAACTTTCGGGGGCGTGGCGGGCCAGGCGCTTCGTGCGTTGCGGCGCGCAGTGGCTTCGTTGACGTTCGAAAAGGGCTGGGGGACATTGGCCGAGCCGGGGCGTCGATTGAGCCGCGACCAAGCGGAGCTTCATAGGGGCGTCGCGCGGTTACAGCGGGAGATCGAGACAGCACAGGAACCGCGCTGGATGATCGCCCTGTGGTCGGAAACGCTCCGCAAAAGTCAATAAGTCAAGCCTGACCCCGCTATTCGGACGCGAGATTGGCCAGGTGGTGGCCCAGCATGACCACCCCGAACAGCACGCCGCCCCACAGGCCGAGGCTCAGGAGGAAGGTCAGGAACCAGCCGCCTCCCCCGCTCTCACCGTGTATTTCTCCATGCGCCATCGCGAGCATCCTCCGCTATGAATTGAACGTCCATCCCGGGCGAAAACGGGTCGCATCATAACCCGGGCGCTCCCCCGTGTCACCCCGCCCCTCCTGCGCTACCCTCCGGCCCATGGATTTCCCGGATTCCAGTCAGCCCCTCCGATTCCGCCCGCGTCTCGTGCCGGCGCTCCTCACCCTCCTGGGGCTCGCGATCCTCCTGAACCTGGGGTTCTGGCAGCTCCGGCGTCTGCACGAGAAGGAGCGCATGATCGCCCTGGCGAAGGAGCGGCTCCGGCTCCCGCCGGCGACGCTCGCGGAGGCGATGACGCGCCCGGAGGCGTTCGCATGGCGGCGCGTGAGGGCCGCCGGCGTGTACGCGCCGGAGGAAACCATGTTCGTCTTTGAGCGAAGGCCGCCGCGGGCGGGTGCCCGCGGGAGCCAGGAGGAACCCGGGGGAGACGGTTACCGGGTCCTGACCCCCCTGCGCGCGGAGGGACTGCCCGCCGTGGAGGGGGGCCCCGCGGCGATCCTCGTGGACCGCGGCTGGATCCACGAGCGCGAGCAGGCGGGGTTTCAGTCGAAGGATCCGCGGCGCGGCCACATAGAGGTGGTCGCGTCCCTCGTGCCGCTCCCGGATGAGCCTGCGCCGGCACGGTCGAGCTCGAAGCACCGGCTCTTCGTCACGTTCAGGCTGTCGTCGCTGCGGGCGCAGGTTCCGTTCCCGCTGGTCCCGGCGCTCCTCATGCGCGGCGACGCGCGGGACGGCGATCTCCCCCGGGGCGAGTGGGCGGTACCGCGTATGACTGTGGATCACCGGCAGTACGCCTGGACCTGGTTTTCGCTGGCCGCGGTCATGGCCGTGATCTTCGTCATCGGGAGCAGGAAACGGGGTCAAGAAGGGTGAGGGGAGAACGAGGGGCGATCGGGCGGTCGCCCTCAGGATTTCAGGAGCCCCCGCTCCGCGAGCGCCTTGACGAGCTGGGGGTAGTTCTCGAAATGGATGCCGTCGAGTTCTAGCCGCCGGGCGGTTTCGACATTGACGGGAACATCGTCGATGAACACGCAGCGCTTGGGCTCCAGCCCGTATCGCTCGAGCAGCACCTCGAAGATCGCCGGGTCGGGCTTCACCAGCTTGACCTCCGAGCTGATCACGATCCCGTCGAAGATCTCGCCGTACAGGTCGCGTCGCCCGACGACCTCCCAGGCCTCGGGGCCGAAGTTCGAAAGCGCGAAGACGCGGTAGCCGGCTTCCTTCACCTTGCGGACGATGGCGATGCCCTCGGGGATCGGGACGAGGAGATTCTTGTACAGGTCGAAGAGGGCGTGGATGGCGGCGGCGTCGGCGGGGTTCTCGGCGGTGATGCGCGCCTCGGCTTCCTTCTCGGTGAGGAGGCCCTGGTCGAGCGCCAGCCAGGTCTTCGTGCCGAAAACCTGGCGGCGCACCCTTGCCGCCTGTTCGCGATCGTGGAGGATCTCGATGGCGAAGCGCATCGGATCGTAGGCGGTGACGATGCCGCCCAGATCGAAGATAACCGCGTCGTACTCGCGCATCATGAGGAACCGCCTCGGGACGGCCGGCGAAGGGACAGCCGTGAATCTCTACGGCAGATCGGACCCGACGCTTGACACGGGGTGGTTTCGGCCCGGCGCAGGGGCGTGCGGAACCCTCTCCCACCGACGTGAATTCAAGCCAGCGGCGGATTCCCAACGGGCGCCGGGAGGGGGACTGCAAAATAGGATCGGGGGGAAGTCACCGCAAGGGATTCGTGGGGCTTTTCAGCCCTTGGGACGCCGGGCGACCCGGAGGTAGGCGAAGAGGAGTCCGCCCAGAAAGGCGCCTCCCACCATCGCCGCCAGCATGCCCGCCGCGACGCCGAGGAGCGGCCCGGCGTCCTCGGGCTTCATGCGCAGGAGCACCACGGCGTACAGGAGCAGTCCTCCGCAGGCTCCGAAGATCATGCCCCGCCGGAAGCCCGCGAGCAGAAGCGAGAGCTCGGGGCCGTGATCAGTCGTCACCGTCGGCGACCTCCGCGGGGTTGCCGACGCCGAAGTACTTCGCGGCCGGATGGTGGAACACGAGTGCCGAGACGCTGGCCTCCGGATCCATCATGAACCCGTCCGTGAGCCGCACGCCGATCCGCTCGGGCGCGAGGAGGCGGAAGAGCGGCTCCTGGTCCTCCAGGCGCGGGCAGGCGGGGTAGCCGAAGGAGTAGCGCTTGCCGTGGTAGCGCGACACGAAGCGGTCGGCCATGGTCATCGTGGGCGGATCCGGGAAGCCCCAGGCCTCTCGGATCAGGGCGTGCACGTACTCGGCCGCGGCCTCGGCCGTCTCGAGGGCGAGGGCCTGGATCGCGTGCATGAAGACGTAGCGCCCCTCCTCCTTGGCCTGCTCGGAGAGCGCGCGAATTCCCTCGCCCGCGGTCGTCACGAAGAGCGCGACGTGGTCGCGCCGCCCATCCTTCGGCGGAAGCACGTAGTCCGCGAGGCACAACCCGTCGGCCCGCCGCTGGCGCTGGAAGCGGAACGTATGCGCCGGCCCGGCGGCGCCCGCGCGATCGAAGAGGTGGATCGCGTTTCCCTCGGGCACCGCCTCGAAGAAGCGCCAGATGCCCCGCGCCTTCATGAGTCCGGAGCGGCACTGGGCCTTGATCTCGTCGATCGTGCGCTCAAGGCCCAGCGCGCGCTCGTCCCCCTTCGCCTTGAGATCCTCGATCTTCCCCTTGAGCCCGAGATGGCGGTTGTAGAGGGCCTGCGGGTTCACGTAGGCCCAGACCCTGTCGAGATCGATCTCGGGAAGCACGTGCTCCGCCAGATCCGGCACTTCCGGGATGGCGACGTCCACGCTCACCGTGGAAGAGCGGATCTCGGACTCGACGGCCTCCTCGGGAGCCTTCGCCGAGGGCGCCGGCCCCTCGAGGGGCCGCACGCGCTCCTCGCGCAGGGCCTCCCGCGCCTTGGGGTCCATGACGCGGTTCATGAGATCGAGCCCGGTCATGGCGTCCTTCGCGTAGGCCGTGAGATCGCCGTACTCGGGGGCGATCTTCGAGCGGGTGAACCGGTCCGAGAGCGCCGCCCCGCCCACCAGCAGCGGCACGTGGATCCCCGCGGTGCGGAGATCCGCCGCGGTGAGCACCATCTGCTGCGCGCTCTTCACCAATAGGCCCGAGAGTCCGATCGCGTCCGGGACGTGCTCGCGCGCGGCGGCGATCAGCGTCTCGGGCGGGACCTTGATGCCGAGGTTCACGACGTTGTAGCCGTTGTTGGCGAGCACGATCTCGACCAGGTTCTTGCCGATGTCGTGCACGTCGCCCTTCACGGTCGCCAGGATCACCTTCCCCTTGGTGGCCGTGTCCTTCTTCTCCATGAACTGCTCGAGGTGGGAGACGGCCGCCTTCATCGCCTCCGCGGACTGGAGCACCTCCGCCACGATCAGCTCGTTGTTGTTGAAGAGCCGCCCCACCTCGGCCATCCCCTCCATGAGCGGGCCGTTGATGATGTCGAGCGGCACGGCCTCCTTCCGCTTCAGCTCGAGGTCGGCGATCAGGCCTTCCTTGGTCCCCTCGATGATGTAGTTGGCCAGGCGCTTGTCCAGGCTCAGCGCCTTCGCCTCTTTTTTCGCCCCCGGCTTCACGTTCCGGAAGGCCGCGGTGAAGGCCGCCACCGGATCGGCGCCGCGGTTCCAGAGGAGGTCCTCCGAGAGGCGGCGGTGCTCCTCGGGGATCGAGGGGTACCGCTCGAGCTTCTCGGCGTTCACGATGGCGAGATCGAGGCCTGCCTTCACGCAGTGATAGAGGAAGACCGAGTTCAGCACCTCGCGCCCGGAGGCGGGCAGGCCGAAGGAGACGTTGGAGATCCCGAGGATCGTCTTCGTGTCCGGGAGCGCCTGCTTGATGAGCCGGATCCCCTCGATGGTCTCCACGGCGCTTCCGACGTAGTTCGCGTCGCCCGTGCCGCAGGGGAAGACGAGCGAATCGAAGATGATGTCCTCGGGCGGGATGCCGTACTTCTCCGTGAGGAGCTGGTGGGAGCGCTGCGCGATCTGCAGCTTGCGCTCCCGCGTGATGGCCTGGGCCTGCACCGGGTCCTCGTCGATGCATCCCACGACGAGCGCCGCGCCGTACTTGCGCGCCAGCGGGCAGACACTCTCGAACTTCTCCTCGCCGTCCTCCAGGTTGACCGAGTTGATGATCGACTTGCCCTGGCACCAGGTGAGCGAGCGCTCCACGCTGCGCGGGTCGGTCGTGTCGATCATGATGGGCGCCTTCACGATCCGGATCAGGCGATCGTAGAAGCGGTCCACGTCCACCAGCTCGTCGCGGTCGGCGTTCTGCAGGCACACGTCAAGGACCTGCGCGCCGTTCTTCACCTGGCGCCGTCCGATCTCCGCCGCCTCCTCGTAGCGCTCGGCGACGATCAGATCCTTGAAGAGACGCGAGCCGATCTCGTTCGTCCGCTCCCCCACGATGAGCGGGCGGTTGTCGTCGGTGGCCTCCACGAACTCGATCCCGCTGAAGAGCGTGCGCCGCACGAAGGTCGGTTGCCTCGGGCGCTTGCCGTCCACCATGTCGGCGATGGCGCGGATGTGCTCCGTGGTCGTCCCGCAGCAGCCGCCGAGGATGTTGACCCAGCCCTCGGCCGCGAAGCGCTCGAGGGAGTGCGCGATCATCGCGGGGGTCTCGAGATAGCGCCCTTCCTCGTCGGGGAGCCCGGCATTGGGATAGCAGGAGACGAAAGCCGGCGTGAGCGCCGCGAGGGAGCGGATGTGGTCCGTCATGAAGTCGGGGCCGGTGGAGCAGTTGAGCCCGATGGAAAGCAGCGGGACGTGCATGAGGCTCGTCGCGAAGGCCTCGATCGACTGCCCCGCGAGCATGGTGCCCGTCGGCTCGATCGTGCCGCTCACCATGATCGGCACTCGAAGGCCAAGCGCGTCGAAGCACTCCTGGATCCCGATCAGCGCGGCCTTCGTGTTGCGGGTGTCCTGGCAGGTCTCCACGAGGAGGAGGTCGACGCCTCCCTCGACGAGCCCGGCCGCTTGATCGCGGAACTGGGTGACCAGCTCGGCGAACGTGACGCCGCCCGTGACCGTGATCGCCTTCGTGGTGGGGCCCATCGAGCCGGCCACGAAGCGGGGCCGCGCGGGCGTGCTTGCCGCCCGCGCGAGGTCCGCCGCGAGCCGCGCGGCGGTGGCGTTGATCTCGTGTGCCTTCGCCTCGAGCCCGTACTCGGCCAGGACGAGCGCCGTGCCCCCGAAAGTGTTCGTCTCGATGATGTCGGCGCCGGCGTCCAGGTAGCCCTGGTGGATGTCCTGGATGACGTCGGGGCGGGTGAGGACGAGGTTCTCGTTGCAGCCTTCGAGGGCGGGGCCCCCGAAGTCCTCGGCGGTGAGCTGGCGGTTCTGGATCGCCACGCCCATGGCCCCGTCGAGGACGAGGATTCGCTCGCGAAGGAGGTCTTTCAGGAGATCGGTCTTGTCGCGCTCTGTCATGGCCTCGGGGACCCGGCGGTGCCTGGCCGGCGCCGCCCCGATACGTTCTCGGGAACGAAGTTCGAGCCGGTCATTATGCCTTACCGGAGCCCGTTCGACCAGCAGCGGGCGGCCTCCCTAGGTCGTCCCGGGAAGCGCCATCTCCCGGATCTTGGCGTCGTTGAACGCGGGATGGATGAGCCGCATCAGCCTGAACATGAGATCGAAGGGCATCTGCCCGGGCGCGGTTTCCTCTTCGAGGGATGCGAACGTGATGAGTGAGCCCAGCGCGGGGAAAAGGAGCCTCGTCACAACGCCCTCGCTCCCCATCCCCATAACGATCAGGTTCCTTTCCGCGTGCTTCACCGTCAGGTTCGCAAGAACTCCCAGGTCGCGCCGGGAGGAAGCGAGCGTCGCGACCTTGACGATATCCGCGCCCTTGGATTTCGAGCGCTCCACCACCTCATCGAGCGCGGCCGGATCCGGCGTTCTCCCGAAATCGTGAAAGGAGAGGATCACCAGCTTCCCGAGGCCGTGGGCCGACCGAACCGCCTCATCCACGATCGTCCGGGATGCGAGCTCGATGTCGACGCCGTCCACTTCCGGGAGCACCGCCTCGAGAAGCGCAATTCGCTCGGCCTCGCTTCCGCGCCAGTCCCCGCCTTCCGACCCGCTCCGGATCGTGGCGATGGTCGGCAGGTCCCTGAAGCGCCGGACGTGCTCCACCACGTGCGCGGAGTCGTGGCGCTCGAACCGATCGATCCGGATCTCCGCGATGTCCAGACCGCGCTTCCTCGCGTCCTGGATCGCGGCGGTCGACGTCCGGTCTGTGAAAGGGACCGCGATGCGGGGCGTCCCGTCGAGCTTCAGCGTGCCCAGTTTCAACATGGGGAACTCCTCCGGGGACTCCCGAGCCTGTCCGGCGCGCGAAACCCCGCCGCCAGGCTCTGCCCGGGCCCGAGGGACGGCGCCATCGCGCGCCGCTCAGGCGCGTGGGACTGAAAATGAAAACGTGCTTCCCGCGCCGGGCAGCGACTGGACACGGATCTCCCCACCGTACAGCTCCACGATCCGCTTCACGATGGAGAGGCCCACGCCGGTCCCCTGGGCCGAGGAGGGATCCACCTTCTCGAAGAGGCGGAAGATCCGCTCGAAGTGGCGTTCCTCGATCCCGACGCCGTTGTCCCTTACATGAATCAGCAGATGGGCGCCGGCGGGTTCACTGGCGATCTCGACCCGAGGCCGGCGGTCGATGGACGCGTACTGGCTCGCGTTGGAAAGCAGGTTCGCGAAGACGCGCAGGAGCCGCCGCCGGTCGTAGCGCGTCTGCCCGAGGCGTTCCGGGCAGATCAGCTCGAGGCCGGTCGACTCCATCCGCCCTCCGAGCTGTTCCACCGCGGCGAGCACCGCCTCAGAAACATCGAACACCTCCAGGTGGTCCGGGGCGCGGCCCAGGCGCGCCATGTCCAGCAGATCCTCGACCAGGCGCTGCATGTGATCGACGTTCGCCCGCATACGCTGGACGTAGTGGTGCTCGTCTTCCCCCAGCTTCTCTCCGGCGCGATCGAGCAGGAGCGCGATCATCCCGTTCAGCGTCACCAGCGGCGTCTTCAGATCGTGGGAGATCGTGTACAGGAACGTTTCGATCTCCACGTTCGCGCGCTGGAGCTGCTCCACCTGGATTCGCAGCTCCTCCCGGGAGGCGGCCACCACCGCCTCCGCGGCCTTGCGCGCCGTGATGTCGCGCACGATCCCCTGCACCACCTTGCGAGGGCCCACGCGGAAGGCCGTGAGGCCCACCTCGCAGGGGATCCCGGTGCCGTCAGCGTGCTGGTGCATCCACTCGAAGCGCACGTGATCGCCGCGTACCGCCTGCTCGATGTGCTTGCGCGCGAGCTCCTCCGAGGGCGATCCGTCGGGCTGGCGATCCGGACTCAGGGCGATCGGCCCGCGCTTGACGAGCTCCGCGCTCGGGAGCCCGAAGAGGCGCTCGGCCTCGGGGTTCGCGTCGATGAAGCGGCCCGTCTCGTGGTCGTAGAGCACGATGGCGTCGGGCGCGTGCTGGAAGAGGACCCGGTACCGCGCCTCGCTCTCGCGCAGCGCGTCCTCGGCCCGCCGCGCGAGCAGCCGGTCGACCGCGTCGCGGATCTCGCGTTCGATGGCGGGCACAAGGCGCTTCAGGTTGTCCTTCATCACGTAGTCGTGGGCGCCGGCCTTCATGGCAGCCGTCGCTTCCTCCTCGCCGATGCCGCCCGACACGATGATGAAGGGGAGATCCCTGCGCGAGGCCCGCAACACCTCGATCGCCTCGAGGGCGTTGAAGCGCGGCAGGTTGTAGTCGGCCACGACCGCGTCCCAGCCGCCCTCGTGCAGCGCCGTTCGCATCGCCTCGGCCGTCTCGACGCGCCGGAGCAGCGGGTCGTAGCCCCCCGCGCGAAGCTGTCGCTCCACCAAAGCGGCGTCGTCCTGGTTGTCCTCGACGAGCAGGATTCGAAGCGGCTTGCCCATGCGTTGCTCCCGGGACTTCCGGCTCAGCCCCTGCCGACTAGGAAAAACCACCCGTTTCCGGTCGTCAAGCGGGGATTCCCTGGCCGCCCCGCCCCTGGCCTGCCGCGAAGCGCCCGGCCCCCTCACGGGCCGTCTCCAGGGTGGTGATGCCGAGGCGGCGCTCGATGGCGAGTCCCTCCGCCAGCGGGCGACCGAGTCCCTGGTGGAGCGCCTCCCGGTCGGCGAGCATCGTCTCCCGGGGGAATGCGGCGATCGTCTCGGCCCACTGGAGCGCCTTCTCCAGGGCCAGGCCCGGCGGGACCACCGCGTTCACG
>JBGPLH010000053.1:0-13526 GCA_041486365.1 Thermodesulfobacteriota bacterium
ACGGACCGGCGGGATGGCGGTGATCGAGGCCCTCGCCGCCCACGGCGTGCGGCACGTGTTCGGCATCCCCGGCGCCCACAATCTTCCGATCTACGACGCCCTGCTCGAAGCGGCAAAGGCCTCACGCCCGCCCGCGCACTACCTCGTGCGTCACGAGCAGTCCGCCGTCTACGCGGCAGACGGCTACGCCCGCACCACGGGACGGCCGGGCGTGGCGCTCGTCACAACGGGGCCCGGCGCTCTGAACGCCCTTCCCGCCCTCAACGAAGCCGCCTGCTCCGGCGTCCCCGTCCTCCTGATCGCCTCCCAGATCCACACCGGTCTCCTGGGCGCCGGCCGCGGCGCCCTGCACGAGATGAAAGACCAGCTCGGCGCGTTCCGGGCCGTCGTGGATCACGCCGATCGCGTCGCGAGCGCCGGAGAAATTCCCGCCCGGATCGCCGACGCCTTCGAATGGATGCGGCGCGGCTGGCGCCGCCCCGCCGCCGTCGAGATCCCCAACGACCTCCTGGCCGGGCCCTGCGCCGCCGCAGTCCCCGCGCCGCGCGTACCGGCGAAGGAGATCCCGGCGGAGCCGGACGTCGCCGCCGCCATGGGGGCGATCCGCGACTCGCGCTACCCGGTCCTGCTGGCGGGCGGAGGGGTCCTCGACGCGGAGGCCGGCGGCACGCTCGAGCGCGTCGCCTCCCGCCTCGGCGCGCCCGTCATCACGACGAGCGCCTCTCGCGGCATCATCGGCGCGCGTCACCCGCTGCACGCGGGCGTGCTGGCCGCCGGCGGCATGGTCGAGCAGATGGTCGCCAACGCCGACCTGCTGATCGCCCTCGGGACCCGGATCAGCCACCGCGATCTCCGGCGCATGCGCGCCAACCCGCCCGCCGGGTTGATCCACGTGGACACCGATCCCTCGGTCTTCGGACGCACCTGGCGGCCGTCCCTGGCGGTGCGCGCCGACGTGGGGAGCTTCCTCGAGACGATCCTCGAGCGGCTGCGCGGCGAGCCCCCGCGGGACGAGGGCCCCGCCGTGGATCGCCTGCGCGAGCTTCGCCGGGCCCAGATGGATCGCAACCGCGGCCGCGAGCCCCTCGCCATGGACTTCATGGCGGCGCTGGCCGCGGCGCTCGGCGACGACGGAATCCTTGCCGCGGACCAGACGGTGATCGGGTACTGGATCGAGCTCTACCACCCCTTCGAGCGCCCGCGCACCTTCCTCTACCCGGCGGGCTCCGGCGTGCTGGGGTACGCGCTGCCCGCGGCGCTCGGGGCCAAGGTGGCCCTCCCCGACCGTCGCGTGGCCGTGGTGATCGGCGACGGCGGCTTCCACTTCACCGGGCCCGAGTTCGGCTCCCTCGTCCAGCACCGCTGCGGCGTCCCCGTGCTCGTCTTCAACGACAACCAGTACGGCGTGATCCGCTACCTGCAGGCGCAGACCTACCAGCGCTCCGGCGAGGTCGAACTTGTGAACCCCGACTTCCCGCTCCTGGCCCGCGCATCGGGCGGCGTGGGCCTTCGCATCGCGGAGCCCTCCGCCCTTCCCGCCGCGATGGAGGCGGCCTTCGGGCGGGACGTCCCCACGCTGATCGAGATCCCCTGCTCCCTGGTCCCCCCGTGGTAACGAAATCCCCGCCGACGGCCTCGCGCGGGCAACGCCGCGATCCGCCTTCTCCCGGAAGGGTCCCCGAGCGGGAGATCGAGTTCCGCGCCTCCCGGGCCGGGGGCCCCGGCGGGCAGCACGTGAACAAGACGGCGACGAAGGTGGAGCTGCGCTGGAACGCGAGGGACTCGACGGCGATTGACGAGGAGACGCGGGCCCGGCTGCTCGCGACGCTCGCGGGGCGGCTCGACGCGGACGGGACACTGCGGGTGGTTTCGGCGGGATCGCGGAGCCAGTCGGCCAACCGGGAGGAAGCGCTCCACCGCCTCCAGGCCATCGTGGCCAAGGCGCTCGCGCCCCGGAAGAAGAGACGGCCCACCAGGCCGAGCACCGCATCGAAGGCGCGGCGGATGGAGGCGAAGAAGAAGCGCGGAGCAACCAAGCGGATGAGGGGGCGGATCAGCGAGACGTGACGGTGCCGACCAGCGCCGCCCGATCGATCACGCGCTCGTCCTCGAGCAGCGCGCCGCCGAGCACGTCCGGCAGCACAGCCGCGACGGCGTCGGCCACCTCGTCGAGGCTCACCGCCCTTCCGAGCAGGCGTTCCACCGACGTCATGCGCTTGCCCGTGAGGCCGCAGGGGATGATCGAGTCGAAGTGCGCGAGATTGGTCGTCACGTTCAGCGCGAAGCCATGATACGCGACCCAGCGCCGGATGCCCACGCCGATGCTGGCGATCTTCTCGAGTTCCGGTTGCCCCGGGACGGGGCACCATACGCCCGTGAAACCCGGCACGCGCCGCCCCTCGATCCCGAAGGGCGAAAGCGCACGGATCAGCGTCTCCTCGATCGCCCGCAGAAACCGGCCCACGTCGTCCTGCCACCGGCGCAGCGACACGATCCAGTAGCCCACGAGTTGACCCGGCCCATGGTAGGTCACGTCGCCCCCGCGCCCCACGCGACGCACCTCGATTCCCCTCGCGGCGAGCGCCGTTTCGTCGGCGAGGACGTTCGCTTCGTCGCCGCGGCGCCCGAGCGTCAGCACGTGCGGGTGCTCGAGGAGGAGGATGGTGTCCTCGATCTCGCCACGCTGGCGCCGCTCCAGGAGCGACTCCTGCAGCTCGAGCGCTTCCCCATAGGGAACGCGCCCGAGACGGAGGATGGTGAAGGGATCGGCTGTCATGTTCGGGAATGTAACACGAAGAGCCCCTCGCGGGGCTCCCGGGCCGGCGTCTGCGGTACCACTCAGAGGTCGAAGGCGCCCGCTTCCAGAATCTCCCGGAGCCGGTGGAGGGCGCCGTTGCCCATCACGCCGTCCACCACCCGGTGGTCATAGGTGAGCGCGAGGTACATCATCGGCCGGATCGCGATCAGGTCCTCGCCGTCCACCTCAACGACGACTGGACGTTTCACCACCTCGCCCATCCGCACGATCACGACGTGCGGCTGGTTGATCACGGGCGTGCCGAAGAGGTTCCCCTTCGCGCCGGGATTCGTGACGGCGATCGTCCCGCCCGCCATGTCGTCCGGCGTGAGCGCGTGGTCGCGCGCACGGTTGCCCAGGTCCTGCACCGCGCGGGCCAGATCGAGCACCCCCTTCCGGTCCGCTCCGTGGATCACGGGGACCAGCAAGCCGCGCTCGGTGTCGACGGCCACCCCTACGTGGATCGCCTTCTTCAGGATCAGGGTGTCCTCCTGGACGCTTGCGTTGATCCCGGGGTAATCGGTGATGGCGCGGGTCAGGGCGGCGATCACGAAGGGGAGGAACGTGAGCGTCACGCCCTCCGCCCGGAGCGCCGCCTTGTGCGCTTCCCGAAGCGTCGCGACCGTCCCCATGTTGACCTCCGCCACGGTCGTGACACGCGGCGAGATCACGTTGGAGTACACCATGTGATCCGCGATGCGCTTGCGAATGCGCGAGAACGGGATCACCTGGTCGCCCGGCTGGGGCGCGTACCGGGGGACGGAGAACGTCGGGATCCGGAGGAAACCCTCCTCCGCTGGAACGGCCGGCGTCGCGGCGGCCTCCTCGGAGATCGACGCGTTGCGCCCCGCCGCCGGCGCGATCTGGGGCGCGCGGGCGGGTGCCCCGCGGGAGATCCAGCCGAGCACGTCGCTCTTCGTGACTCGCCCCTCGATCCCGGTACCACGAATTTCCGTGAGATCGATCCCGTGCTCCTCCGCCATGCGCCGCACCAGCGGTGAGATCCGCCGGCGATCCTCTTCCCGCGGCGCGGCCGGTCGATCGACCGTCTCCCGGGCCCGCGCGGCCTCGCGCATGCGGCCCTCGGCGATCGCCTCCCGGGAGAGCCTCGGCGTGGCCCGGACCGGCGGCGCCCCGGCGGGTGATTGCGCCCGGGGCGGGGCGGGCTCCGGCGCACCGGGCGCATGGACCTGCTTCACCGCCTCCTCGATCGTCGCGAGCACCGTCCCCACGTCCACCGTCCGCCCTTCCGCCACGAGGATCTTCCCGATCACGCCGGCGGCCGGCGACGGGAGCTCCGTGTCGACCTTGTCGGTGGACACCTCGAGCAGCGGCTGATCCTTCTCGACGAGGTCACCCTCGCGGACCAGCCACTTGGCGACGGTCCCCTCGACGATCGACTCGCCGAGCTGAGGCATGACGATGCTCACGGCCATGGGGACGGCCTCCTGGATCGGAGCGGGGGTGTCAGTAGGCAAGCAGCGCGCGCGCCTTCGTGAGGATCTTCTCGGTGTTGGGGAGGATGAACTCCTCGAGATTGGGGCTGAACGCGTAGTGCGTGTCCTCGGAGCAGACACGCAGGATCGGCCCGTCGAGCTGGTCGAAGCACTCCTCCACGACGAAGGCCGCGACCTCCGCGCCGATGCCCAGCGTGCGGTGATCCTCGTGCACGACGAGGCACTTGTTCGTCCTGCCCACGGTGGCGCGGATCGCCGGCCTGTCCAGCGGCGCGAGCGTTCGCAGGTCGAGCACCTCCACGGAGACGCCCTCCTTCGCAAGAATCTCAGCCGCCTCCAGGCACATCCAGACCGTTGCGCCGTAGGAGATCATCGAGAGGTCGCTCCCCTCCCGGGCCACCCGCGCGAATCCGATCGGCGTGATGATCTCCTCATCGGGGAGGTCCTCCTTGATCCGGCGGTAGAGGAACTTGTGCTCGTAGAAGATCACCGGGTCGTCGTCCCGGATCGCGGCCTTCAGCAACCCCTTCGCGTCGCGGGCCGTGGCGGGGTAGACCACCTTGAGCCCCGGCACGTGGGCGAACCAGGCCTCGGTGTTCTGCGAGTGGAACAGGCCGCCGTGCACGTAGGCGCCCGAGGGCCCCCGGATCACGAGGGGGCAGCGCGCCTCGCCGCCGTGGCGGTAGCGGAGCGTGGCCGCCATGTTCACGATCTGGTCGAAGCCGCAGGAGATGAAGTCCATGAACTGCATCTCCGCCACCGGGCGCATCCCCATCACCGCCGCGCCCACCGCGGCTCCGACGATGAGCTCCTCGCTGATCGGCGTGTCGATCACACGCTCGGGGCCGAAGCGGGAGAAGAGCCCGTCCGTCACCTTGAACGCTCCCCCGAGCACGCCGATGTCCTCCCCCAGGAGGAACACGTTCTCGTCGCGCTCCATCTCTTCGCGCAACGCATCGCTGATCGCCTTGAGATAGGTCACCACGGCCATTGTTGGGGTCTCCTCCCCTATTTTCGTTCGATCGGCATCGCGTAGAGGTCTTCCATGGCCTCTTTCGCTTCCGGGAAGGGGCTCTCCTCGGCGAACCGCACCGCCTCCTCGACGATCTCGCGGCACTGGGCCTCGATCTCGGCGCGCACCTGGTCGATGTCCCGCCCGCGTTTCTCGAGGTAGATCTCCCACCGCAGGATCGGATCGCGGCTCTCCCACTCGATCAACTCGTCGGCCGTGCGGTAGGTGGCCATGTCGTGCTCGGAGTGGCCGTGGTAACGGTAGGTCTTGCACTCGATCAGCGTCGGACCCCCGCCCTCCCGGGCGCGCTTGACGGCCTTCTGCGCCTGTTCGAGCACCGCGTGCAGATCGTTGCCGCTGCACACCACGCCTTTGAACCCGTAGCCGGAGGCACGATCGGCCACGTCGTCGATGGGGATCTGCAGTTCCTGGGGCGTGGAGTAGGCGTAGCGGTTGTTCTCGCAGACGAAGACAACGGGGAGCTTGTGGATCCCGGCGAAGTTGAGCGCTTCGTGAAAGGGGCCCCGGGAGCCGGCGCCCTCGCCGAAGAACGCGATGGCCACGGAGGCCTCCCGTTTCATCCTGAACTTGAGCGCGGCGCCCACCGCCACGGGGAGCGTCGAGGCGAGCATGCTGGTGGCGCCGAAGACCCCGTGCTCGAGATCACCCCCGTGCAGGAAGGAGTCCTTCCCCTTGGAGAGGCCCGTCTTCTTACCCATGAGCTGCGCCATCAGCAGCCGCGGGTCGACCCCCTTCACGAGAAAGCAGCCGAGATCGCGGTGCAGGGGCGCGATGAAGTCCTCCCGGAGGAGGCCGTAGCACATCCCGACCACGACGGCCTCCTGGCCGATGCCGGAATAGACGCCGCCGATGATCTTGTTCTGCTTGTGGAGCGCCGTCACGCGCTCCTCGAACATCCGCGAGAGCTTCATCAGGAAGTAAAGCTCGACGTCACGGTCCTTCTTCTCGGTCATGCCTCGGGTCCTCCCGGAGCCCTGCGCCGCCGGATGGTCAATTGGAACGCTCCGCGCTTCGCGCGGATTCGCTCTTAGATGTTGAGCGTGATCCCGTCGATGTCGAGAGCGGCCTCCGCCAGCGTCTCCGCGAGGGTCGGGTGCGCGTGCACGGTCGCCTGGATTTCCTTCGCCGTGGCCTCCAGCGTCCGTGCCAGGCCGATCTCAGCGATCAGCTCCGTGGCGCCGTGCCCGACGATGTGCGCCCCGAGAATCTCACCGTACTTCGCGTCGGCGACGAGCTTCACCATCCCTTCCTCCTCGCCGGCGCCGATCGCGCGCCCGTTGGCCCGGAACGGGAAGCGTCCCACCTTCACGGCGATCCCGCGCGCGGCTGCGGCCTCCTCGGTGAGGCCGATCGTCGCAACTTCGGGCTGGCAGTAGGTGCAGCTCGGGATCCGGAGCGGGTCCACCGGCCCGTGCCCCCGGCCACCCATCATCTCGACGGCTGCCACGCCCTCGGCCGACGCGGCGTGGGCGAGCATCGGCGGGCCGTTCACGTCGCCGACGGCGTACACCGCCGGGCAGGTGGTGCGGTACTTCTCATCGACCACCACGAACCCGTTCATGAGCCCTACCCCGATCTCCTCGAGCCCGAGCCCCTGCACCGTGGCGGCGCGCCCCACGGCGACCAGCACCATGGACGCCTCGATGGTCTTCGTCTCGTTTCCGGCCCGCACGGAAAGCGTCACGCCGTCGCCCCGGTTCACCGCGGATTCCACGCGCGCCGACGTGAGCGCCGTGATGCCCTGCCGCTTGAAGCTCTTCGCCAGCAGGTCCGCGATCTCCCGATCGGTGGACGGGAGCAGCTGGTCGGCGATCTCGATGACCGTCGTGCGGCTGCCGAACGCGTTGTACCAGTAGGCGAACTCCGCGCCGACCGCGCCGCCGCCGATGACGGCCACCGACGCGGGACAGTTCGTCGAGAGGATGGCCTGGTCGCTGTGCAGGATCGTCCGGCCGTCGAAGGGAACGCCCGGCAGGCCGCGGGGCTCGGTGCCCGTCGCGAGGATCACGCGGCCGCTCTCGAGCTCGACGTTGCCGCCTTCCGCCTCGTCCCGCTCCACGAGGACGCGCGTGGGCCCCGTGAGGCGGGCGGCGCCCTTGAACGTCGCGACCTTGTTCTTCTTCATCAGAAATTCGACGCCCTTGGAGAGTCGCTGGGCCACCTTGCGGCTGCGCGCCACGACCTTCGCGTAGTCGACGGAGAGATTCTCGGCGCCGAGTCCGTAGTCGGACGCGCGTTTCATCACCCGGAAGAGCTCGGCGGACTTGAGGATCGCCTTGGAGGGAATGCAGCCGAGGTTCAGGCAGAGGCCCCCGAGGTCCTTCTTCTCGACGATCGCGACCCGGCTCCCGAGCTGGGAGGCGCGAATGGCCGCGATGTAACCGCCGGGACCGGAGCCGATCACCGTCAGATCAAACTTCTCCATCCGTTCTCCGGGCGGTGGATCCGGGGGTGCCGTCGGCGGTGGGGGGAGGTTGCCTCGGGCCGAAGTCTACGACAGGCCTCTCGTGATGGCAACACGCGACGCACTTCGCGCGGAAAGGAAGACCTCGGGCGCGGCGGGCGCGATCCGGGGATGGATCAGGAAGTGGACGGAGGCGTCGGGCGCCGCTTCTCGTCCGGACTACCGAGGCGCGCGTTGCAGGCACCGATCACATCGATCGCCGCGCCGCGCGCCGACTCGTACCGGTTGTACTCGCGGCGGATGTACTCGAGCCGCGGCTTGAGCAGGTGCGCCGGTTTGAGCAGCTGATCCTTGTGCCAGATGAGCCCCTCCCGCGATTCGCACGCGATCTCGACGTCGGGGGACATCACGATTGCCTCCTCGGGGCACGCCTCCTCGCACAGGCCGCAGAACATGCAGCGCGACAGATCGATGTCGAATATCCGCGGGCGGCGCTCGATGGCTCGATCGGTCTCCTCCGGCACGATCGTGATGCAGCGGGGCGGGCAGGCGATCTCGCACATCCCGCAGGCCACGCAGCGCTCGGACCCGTCCGCCCGCGCCACGAGCACGGGCATGCCGCGAAAGGCCGGTGGATACTGAACGCGCTGTTCGGGGTACTGGACGGTGGCGATTCGGGGCCTGCCGATGAGGAAGCCCCAGAGGTTCGAAAAGAAATGACGGGAGGTGACCGCCAGCCCGCGGATGATCTCCGGAAAGTAGAGCCGCTCCCAGAGATTGAGCGGCGCACCCCGTTTCACCTTCACGACGCGTGCGGCCATGAGGTGTGGCCTCCCCGGCGGCTCTCGGACCGGATCAGTGGAAGACGGACTTCTTCCACTCGTAGTACTTCCGGAACTTCGGCGAGTCCAGATCGGATTGCACGTTGAAGTAGTACTTGACCGTGTGCCCGCACACCCGGCAACGCTTGTAGTAGTAGTTCCGGCCCAGCTCCTCGTGGATTTTCCCGATCCGCTCCCGGTTCGCATCGGTGCAGCAGGCCGCCGGGTAGGGCGGAGAGACGATCCGCTTCGGGTATTCGTTCCGCGGCTTCTGGTCCTTCGTGTAGACGATGATCGACTTGATGACGGGGCGGGGACCGGTTTGCAACGGCCGGCCAGGGCGCCGGAGGGAAACCTTGCTGACCGGCAGTCCCTTGCGGATCATCGGTGCGGGAGCGGGCGGGGGCGGAGGCGGAGGCGCCACGGGCTTCGCCGCCCGCGACGCGGGCTTCGCAGGGCGCTTGCGGCTCGCGGGCTTGGCCGAGCGCTTGCGCCCGGCTGCGCGCACGGGCTTGCGCGCGGGCTTGCGCGCGGGCCGGGCCGGCCTTGCGCGGCGCGTTCGGTTGGCCTTCGCGGCCGTGATCTTTCGGGCCTTCCGGGTCGGAGAGGTCTTCACGTGCCTACTTCGCGTCGAGCAGGGGAAGGTTGTCGAGCTCCACATGCCGGCCCGTCGGCGGGACGGGTTCACGGCTCACCCGTTCCTGGAGCTTGATCAGGCCGTCGAGCACCGCCTCGGGACGAGGAGGGCATCCGATCACATAGATATCCACGGGGATGATCGTGTCGATCCCCTGGACCGTCGCGTAGTTGTCATAGGGTCCGCCGGAGCAGGTGCAGCCCCCGAAGGCCATCACCCACTTCGGCTCGCACATCTGGTCGTAAACCTTGCGGAGGATTGGCGCCTGTTTGTGGCTGATTGTCCCCACCACCATCAGGAGATCCGACTGCCGGGGGGAAAACCGGGGAAGCGCCGCGCCGAAACGATCGACGTCGTATCGGGGGCCGGCGACCGACATGAACTCCATGCCGCAGCACGCCGTGATGAAAGGATAGAGGAAGAACGAATACTTCCGACCCCATGCCACGATCTTGTCCAGGCTGGACGTGAAGAACGGCGCGTCGTTGCCCAGTGCGACTTCCACCATGCCGAAGCCCCTGAACCGTCCGGCCCCGGGGCCCCTCGGGCCGGTAAGGTCCCGGGGATTTTACTCAGAAAGCCCGGCCTGTCAACAAAATGCCGGGGTCTGTTGCCATCTTCGTGGGCGTCAGCGTTCTGGCGATGCATTCTATTGGCACCAAAGAACTTTCCCGCGCCTGCACGATTTTGTGCAGCGCCCTTCGACCCGGCTGCCAGATGGGCTTCCTGGAAAAAAACAACCCCCGGTGCGGAAACCGGGGGTGTCACAGTCGGGAAAACAGGGTGGAACCGCTCACCCCAGCGCCTTTATTACCGCCTCCGTGAACTCGCGGGTCGTCGCCTTTCCGCCGAGATCGGGCGTGCGGCGGGTGACTTCCCCGATGACGCGGTGAACGGCCTTCGATATCCGCTCCGCGGCCTCGGCCTCGCCGATGTGCCGCAGGAGCTCGACGCCGGAGAGGATCACCGCGGTGGGGTTCGCAATCCCCTTGCCGGCGATGTCGGAAGCGCTTCCGTGCACCGCCTCGAAGAGGGCGTACTCGGCGCCGAAGTTGGCGCCCGGCACGACACCCAGGCCCCCGACCAGGCCCGCGGTCAGGTCCGAGATGAAATCCCCGTAGAAATTCTCCATGACGAGGATATCGAACTGGCCCGGGTTGGTGACGAGCTGCATGCAGGTGTTGTCGACGATCCGCTCATTGTACTCGATGTCGGGGTAGCGGCTCGAGACGCGCCGGCAGCAGTCGAGGAAGAGGCCGTCGGACATTTTCATGATGTTCGCCTTGTGCACGGCCGTGACCAGCCTGCGCTTCTCCCGGACGGCGAGGCTGAAGGCGTACTCGGCGATCCGGAGGCTCGCCCGCTCGGTGACGATCTTCAGCGTCTCCACGACGCCGGGGATCACCTCGTGCTCGATCCCCGAGTACATCCCCTCCGTGTTCTCCCGGACCACGATGAGATCGACCCCGTCGAAGGGCGTGCGTAGGCCCGGAATGTTCCGCGCGCGGCGCACGCAGGCGTAGAGGTCAAGCGTCTTGCGGAGCGAGACGTTCACGCTCACGAAGCCCTTGCCGATGGGCGTCGTCACCGGCCCCTTGAGGGCCGTCCTCGTATGGCGGATCGTGTCGACCACGGAGGGGGGAAGGGGTACGCCGTGCTTCTTCATCGCCTCCGCGCCCGCGACGACCGAGATCCAGTGGATCTCGACGCCGGCCGCCGCGATGACCTGGAGGGCGGCATCGGTCACTTCCGGTCCGATCCCGTCGCCGGGGATCAGCGTGCACTCGTGCTTCATCGTCGGATGGTCCTCCCCTTGGCTTTCGCCGGCTTGCGCCGCGGCCGGGCCCCCCGGACCCGGAGATCGTCCGGATGCACGATCCCTTGCTCGATCAGCCGGAGCACCGCCTTCAGCGTCTTCACGTGCTCCTTTTCCTCCTTCATGAGCCCCACGTAGAAGGCCCGCGCCTCCGTGTCCGGCATCGTGCGCGCGTTGAGACGGTAGAGGTCCTCCGAGCGCTTCTCCTCCTCGAGGGCCGCGCGCAGGATCGCCTGCGCGCCGGGTTCCCCTCCCGAGAGGATAGCGCTGATCCGGTCGCGCCCTCGCATTTTCGAGAGGGATCGCAGCTCATCGAGGAACCGCTGCGTCCCCTCCTCCCCCAGGCGCGACCGCGCGAATCGCTCCGAAAGCTCCGACAGGTGCCGACGCTCCTCCCGCGAGAGGAACTCCAGCGCGGCGCGGGCCTCTGGGTCCCGCACCTGGCCGAGGGCGGCCTCGTAGAACGCCATCGCTTCGAACTCGCGCTGCAGGGAGAAGCGCAGCGCGTCGCGCATATAGTCGCTCACGTCCTGCTCTCCGGTGGCGTCCCCGCGTCCGGGGGTCCCCCTCCCGGGGGTCCCCGGCGTCACGAGGACCGACTGTGGGAATGCGGCACCCGACGAGATCTGATGGCGGCGTGCTCCCAGCATAGTCCGGGACCGATCGCTGTCAAGGAAACGGAGCAAATCACGACCGATCGGGGTCCGGAGGGAATTAGCGAGTTCTAACGGATCTCTCATGGGACTTTAATTCCGCTCCCGTAGAGTGGGCACCGTAGTCGCTCGGGCAATCACGAGCAAACCTCCATCGAAAGTGAACGACCAGAAGCTGTAGCCGAACATCCTGTTAATCCGTGGCGCAGGATTTCGGCCCGACCCGGGGCGCCCCCTCTTCGCCCCGGGTCACCCTTCGCGGCACCAATCGAAAGCCGGGCCTTCGGGCCCGGCTTTTGATTTGCCGCGCGCGATCAGAAGGCCGTGAGCCAGTCGCGGTACTTCGCGTCTTTCCCCTTGACCACGTCGAAGAACGCCGACTGCAGGACCGACGTCATCGGTCCCCGGCGCCCCTCGCCGATCACGCGGTTGTCCACCTCCCGGATCGGCGTCACCTCCGCCGCGGTGCCGGTGAGAAACGCCTCGTCGGCGGTGTACAGCTCGTCGCGGGTGAAGCGCCGCTGCTCGACGGGGATCCCCTTGTCGGCCGCCATTCGCAGGATCGAATCGCGCGTGATGCCCAGGAGCACGTTCGGCGGAGGCGGCGTGTGCAGCACTCCGTCGCGTACCATGAAGATGTTCTCGCCGCTCGCCTCCGCGACGGAGCCTTCCGCGTCCAACATGATCGCCTCGTCGTAGCCGTCCTTCATCACCTCGCGCTTGGCCAGGATCGAGTTCACGTAGAAGCCGCAGACCTTCGCCTTCGTCATCGCGGCGTTCATGTGATGGCGCTGGAAGGAGGAGATCTTCGCGCGGATCCCCCGCTCGAGGCCCTCCTCCCCGAGGTACGCGCCCCAGGGCCAAACCACGATGGTCACGCGCGTGGGATTGTCCGTCGCGTACAGACCCATCGCGCCCTCGCCGATGAACGCGAGCGGCCGGATGTACCCTTCGCGCAACCCGTTGGCGACCAGCGTCTCGACGATGGACGCGGCAATGCGCTCCCGCGGGAAGGGGATCGGCATCTGCACGATATGGGCCGAGTGGAAGAACCGGTCGACGTGCTCCTTCAGTCGGAAGACGGCCGAGCCGCCGCCCGCGGTGCGGTAGCAGCGAATCCCCTCGAAGACGCCGAGCCCGTAGTGCAGGGTGTGGGTCAGCACGTGGACGTTCGCCGCGTCCCAGTCCACCAGCTTCCCGTCAAGCCAGATCTTCTTCACCTTTTCGACCACGGCTATCCCCTTCCCTTTCCCTTCGCGCGCCGCATCTCCATCACCCGCAGCTCCTGCTTCGCTTCCGTGCAGCCGGCGTTGATCTCCACGGCCCGGCGGTAGCACGCCTCCGCGCCCGCCAGGTCCCCCTCCGCCTTGCGCAGGTTCCCGAGGAAGACGTGCGGCTGCTCCAGCCGCGGGCCGAGCGAGATGGCGCGCTCGAGCGCTTCCCTCGCCTCGGGCGGCGACGGCCGGCCTTCGGCGACCGCAGCGCGGTGGAGCGCCCAGCCGAAGTACGCCCGGTACTCCCCCTCGCCGGGACAGAGATCCGCGGCCCAGCGGAAGGCTTCCAGCGCCTCGCGCGGGCTGCGGCGGCGAAGGTACACCAAACCCTTCTGGTACTGCATCTCGGCCTGCACGGCCCGCTCGGCTTCCTGCGCCTTGCGATCGAAGGCGGCTGATCCCCGTCGCGCGTGGTCCCAGGTCGCGCGGGATGCGGCGTTGGAAAGGACGGTGTGCGCCTCCGAGATCCGGGCGAAGATCGCCTGCGCGAGAGACCGGATCTCGGCCGGCGCATTGAGGCCCAGGCGGTCCGGGTGGACCGTCTTGGCCAGCTCGAGGTAGCGATCCCGGATCTCCCCGGCATCCGCGGAGGCGGGCACCCCGAGCACGGCGTAATGATCCTTGTTGGCACAGA
>JBGPLH010000054.1:0-13360 GCA_041486365.1 Thermodesulfobacteriota bacterium
ACTTCTCCAACGATCTAGCCATCGACCTGGGGACGGCCAATACCCTGATTTACGTGCGCGGCAAAGGCATCGTACTGAACGAGCCGTCGGTCGTTTCGATTCGCCAGGAAGGCGGCCCCAACGGCAAGCGCGTGATCCAGGAGGTGGGGCTGGCCGCCAAGCAGATGCTCGGCCGCACGCCGGGCAACATCACCGCCATCCGGCCGATGAAGGACGGCGTCATCGCCGACTTCACGGTGACCGAGCAGATGTTGAAGCAGTTCATCAAGAGAGTGCTCGATTCCAAGCTATTCAGCCCGTCCCCGCGCATCGTTATCTGCGTGCCCTGCGGCTCGACGCAGGTCGAGCGGCGCGCGATCCGCGAGTCCGCGCTCGGCGCGGGCGCGTCGAAGGTCTATCTGATCGAGGAGCCGATGGCCGCGGCGATCGGCGCGGGGCTGTCCATCACCGAACCCTCCGGCAACATGATCGTCGACATCGGCGGCGGCACGACGGACGTCGCCGTGATCTCGCTCTCGGGCATCGTGATCAGCCGCTCGATCCGCGTGGGCGGCGACAAGATGGACGAGGTGATCATCAATTACGTGAAGAAGAAGTACAACCTCCTGATCGGCGAGCGCACCTCCGAGCTCATCAAGATCACGATCGGCACCGCCTACCCGACGGAGGAGAACCGCACGATGGAGATCAAGGGGCGCGATCTCATCGCGGGGATCCCCAAGACGATCGAGATCAAGAGCGAGGAAGTGCGCGAAGCGCTGGCCGAGCCGATCAACGCCATCGTCGAGACCGTGCGGCAGACGCTCGAGCGCACGCCGCCCGAGCTGGCCGCGGACATCGCCGACAAGGGGATCGTCCTCGTGGGCGGCGGGTCGCTCCTGGCGAATCTGGATGTCCTGCTCCGGGAGGAGACACAGCTCCCGGTGATGCTGGCCGAGGATCCCTTCACCGCGGTGGCCTACGGCGCCGGGAAGGCGCTGGACAACGCCGATCTCCTGCGCGACGTGGCGCTCGGCTGATCGACCGCGCCGGCCAATTCGAGGAAGCCCCGGCCGACCCCGGGGCTTTCTTCATCATCCCAGGAGGTGCATGAGCCCCACCGCGCCCCCATCCCCCGACTTCGACCTCTGGCAGGACATCCCGGCGCGCTACAACGCCGGACGCGACCTCACCGACGCCCACGTGGCGCGCGGGCACGGCGATCGCGTGGCGCTCCACTGGGAGAACTCGGTGGGGGAGGCGCGCTCCCTCACCTACCGGGAGCTCTCGGATCTCACCGGCCGCTTCGCCGCCGCCCTCGCCGCCCTCGGCGTGCAGCGAGGGGACCGGATCCTTCTGCGTGTCCCGAACATCCCCGAGTTCCTCATCGCGTCGCTGGGAGCCGGCAAGCTCGGCGCCGCGTACATCCCGACGAGCAGCCTCTTCAAGGAGAAGGAGATCGTCTACCGCGTGCGCGACGCCGAAGCGAAGCTCATCGTGACGACGCCGCAGCTCTACCCGGAAGTGGAGGCCATCCGGAGCGAGTGCCCCTCGCTCCGGCACGTGCTCGTGGTGCCGTACCTTGGTGCGCGCGCACCGCGCGGCACGACGGACTTTCGTGAAGCACTCGATTCCGCACCGGGGGCCATGCCGCCCGCCGCCACCTTCCACGACGAGCTCGCGCTCATCGCCTACACCTCCGGCACCACGGGGGACCCCAAGGGCGTGGCCCACTGCCAGCGCTACCCGGCCTCCTACGACAACCTCGTCCGCTGGTGGTACGACTTCCGCCCGGAGGACGTGGTCACCTGCCCCAGCGAGATTGGCTGGATGCTCCCGGTCGCAACCTTCCTCCTCGCGTTGCGCGTCGGCTGCACCGTCTTCATGTACCACGAGGTGGAAGGGCCCTTCCGCCCCGAGGCCTGGTTCCGGCTGATCGAGAAATACCGGATCTCGCACTTCACGGCGGCGCCCACGGTGTACCGGATGCTCCTCACGGTGGAGGGAGCGGAGAAGCGTCACGACGTGTCCTCGCTGCGACACGGGGTGAGCGCGGGAGAGGCGCTGCCCGGCGACACGCTCGCGGCGCTCGGGCGTCGTTTCGGGATCGCGCCGCTCGACGGAATCGGCATGAGCGAGTGCATGGTGTATAACTTCAACCGCGTCGGGACGCCCCTGAAGCCGGGTTCCTGCGGGCTGCCGGGGCCGGGGGTCCGGATCGCGCTGCTCGACGAGGAGCTCCGGCCCGTGCCCCCCGGGCAGCCCGGGATTCTCTGCCTGCGGCGCGAGGACCATCCCGGGATCATGAAGGAGTACTGGCGCAAGCCGGAGAAGACGGCGGAGATCCTGCGGGGCGAGTGGTACGTGAGCGGAGACGTGCTCACGGCGGACGAGGACGGATATCTCTGGTTCCAGGGGCGCGCCGACGACCTCATCAACGCCAGCGGCTACCGGATCAGTCCCTTCGAGGTGGAGAGTCTGCTGCTCTCGCACCCCGCCGTCCTGGAGGCGGCCGCCGTCGAGAGCCCCGATCCGATCCGCGGGAACGTGGTGAAGGCATTCGTGGTCCCGCGGGAAGACGCCGAGCCGTCGGAGGCCCTGGCGGAGGCGCTCCGCGCCCACTGCCGCGAGCGCGCGGCGCCCTTCAAGGCGCCACGCCTCATCGAGTTCATGAAGGCCCTCCCCAAGACACAGTCGGGCAAGATCCGGCGCAAGGAGCTCCGCCAGGGGGAAGCGGCGCGTGCCCGGACGCCTGGCGGCTAGAGGTCCTTCGCCACGCGAGGGTCGTGCTGAAGAAGCGCGGTCCGACTTGACGGCGTGATCTGATCGAATGACATGACCCCGGAGACAACAGGATGCGAATCGAATTCAAGCTCGAGCTGGACCGGATCGCCATGCCGTACTTCTCCATCGAGACGAGCGAGGGGATCCACAAGCTGTTTACCCTGGCCGCCACGGTGATGAACGTGCTGGAGACCAAGGAGTCCGTCTGCGTCACGTTTCACGGGGGGAACAAGATGGATCCCGCGCGCAAGGCGAAGACCCTCGAGGAGATCATCGAGAGCGGGCGTCAGTCCGACCGGAAGTACATCTGCGAGGAGATGAAATCCGGCTCGATCGACAACACGTATCACCTCTGGATGATGATCCGCCGCGCGTGAGGGGCTTACGTCGGAGACCGGACCACGCCGAATAGGGCATCCCCGGGGCCGTCCGCCCGGCCCCCGCTGCATCGAGGGGTACGACCCATGACACGAACCCAACCCCGTCATTGCCCGTCCCGGGGCCCCCTCGGGGTCCCGGCCCTCTCCCTTCTGCTTCTTCTCCTCCTCCCTTCCGCCGTTCTCGCCGCCCGCGCGGGCGAGAGCGGGGGTCCCGAGGCCGCCCGCATCGCGACGGCCCAGGGCGGGGTCTTCGTTCGAGGCGCCACCCAGGGTGACTGGGGCTACGCGGATCCGAACCTCGTGCTCGAGGAAGGGGACGAGGTACTCGCCGGGTCCGACGGCGAGCTCACGGTCGAGTTCCCCAACAGCGTGTTCGTCACGCTCTCGCAGGGGAGCCGGCTGGAGATCGAGTCATTCCACCCGGGACTTCACCTCCGCCTGCGATACGGGACGTTTCACGTCGTCCTCCTCGAGGATCTCCACGGCTACGAGCGCGCGCGGATCGAGTGGCCCCGGGGGAGCGTCTTTCTCGAGGAGCGCGGCTGCTACCGGGCCGACGTATTCCGAGACGGACTGGCCCGTGTCGCCGCGCTTCGCGGAGAAGCGATCGTGAGCGCCTCGGGTGGTCGATCGATCGTGGCGGCGGGCGAGTCGGTGTACATCGAGCCGGGCGGCCTGCCCTCCAACGAGGGGGGCTACCTGGCCGGGGACTACGACGCCTACGATCGCTACGTCCTGGACCGCTACTTCAGCCCCCAGTGGCCCGCCCTTCCCCCCTTTCTCGCGGGCTATGGCGGCGCCGTGGGCCTGCGCGATCTCTCCCGGTACGGGCAGTGGATATATGTTCCCGCCTGGGGGAAATACGCCTGGCGCCCGCGCGGCGTCGCACGGACCTGGCGCCCTTACCGAGACGGGCGCTACGTGTTCACCGGCTTCGGCTGGACCTGGATGCCCCGGGAGCCCTGGGGGTATGCGCCCTGTCACTACGGCAATTGGGGATACCTCCCGAAGTACGGCTGGCTCTGGGCGCCCGGGCGCCGATTCGCGCCGGCCTGGGTACGCTGGGGCCAGACGGGCAACACGGTCGGGTGGGCGGTGATCGGTCCCAACGGGCAGATCGTCGTGCCTCCGGCGGCCATCTACGGCTCGCCTTACGTCTTCATGGCCGCGAAGGATTTCAAGGCCGGAAAGCCCGTGAAGCAGATGGAGCCGAAGGGAAAGCCGCAGGACATGAAGCTCGTGGACGAAGGAACCCCGATCCTCGAGCCGGATCCGGAAGCGAAGATCAAGGCGCCGAAGCTCAAGCCGGGGCATCCCTCACCCGCGGATCAGGCGGCGCAGCAGGCGGAGGAGACTTCGTTCAAGCAGGCGGAGAAGTCCCGGAAGGAAGCCGAGCGCGCGGCCCACGCCCGGGGCCGGGGCGGTCACAAGGCCTCGGGGGCACCCGCGGCCGAGGCGCCGGAGACCGGCGCGCTCGTCGAGACGCCGACTCCCCCGGTCGTCGGGGCACCTGCGCCCTCGGGGCCCGCCTCGCCGGAAGTTGCGTCACCGGAGCCGGAGCCTTCCTCCGGCTCCGCGAGCGAGCCAGCGGAAGGTGAAGCCGTGGAATCTCCCCCGGCCACGGAGGAGCCGTCCTCGGAGACACCGAAAGCGGAACCGGGTGAGGAGTCGGCTCCCGCTCCGGAAGAGACGCCTCCCGCCCCGGGCTCGGTCACGCCTTCGGGCGAGACGCCGTCCGCGGTCTCCCCGCCACCGCCGACTCCCGGCGTCACGTCGCCGTCCTCCCCGGGCACGCCGTCTTCCTCGGCGGCGCCCGCTGCCGGTACCCCCGCGGCCGCGGGTGCTCCGGGCTCGCACGGCAAGGGGGCAGGCGGGAAGCACGGCGGCGCGAAACCCAAGGTGACGGACGCGCCCTGACAGGGCGGCGAAGGCCGGAGCGAAGCCGGCCTTTCTTGTCGGAGCGAGGATTGCTTCAGGTCGCTGAGAACCGTATCCGTTGCAGGAGGCGGCGTGCGGCCTGATTGTCGGGATCGAGACGCAGCGCTTCCTTCAGAGCGGAGACACCTTCGCCGTAATCGCCTCCGGCGATCTTCTCCCGTCCGTACGTGGTGAGCGCGGCGAGATAGGCCTCCCGAAGATTCGGGTAGCCGGGCGACTTCTGATAGAGCTCCCGGAACGCATTGATGGCGGCCCGCTCGTCACCCAGGCGCAATTCCTCGAGGGCGGTTTGGTAGAGCGCGTCATCGAGCAGCGCCCCCGCTTCCCCGCGCAGGCTCGGGTCGAGGCGCCCCGCCTCTCTCAGGGCATTCGCGGCAAGCCCCCAGTTCTGGTCCCTGAGATAGATCCGGGCCAACGCCAGATAAGCGTCGCCGCGCCGCGGGTCCCTCTCGATCGCGCGGTGGAATGACTCCGAGGCGGCGTCCAGGTTGCCGGCGGCGAGCGCCCGGGTCCCGCGCTCGTAGTCCTTCCGCGAAGACGCGCATCCCGCGGACGAGAGGACGACGAGTAGGAGGATCGGAAGGACGACCCGAGGCCTCATGGGACTCCATCAGCAAGACGTTTCCGGCGGGGGCTCATGTCAGAGTCGGCCCTCGCTGCTTTGTTAGAGTCGGCCTTCGCTTCGCTCAAGACCTCCGGCGGCACCTGTGGCGGGGGCGACAGGATGCCACAGGCCGCAGGTCGCGTCCACGCGGCGCCGCCGTCGAGGCGGCAAATTTCTCGCGCCTCGCCTATAATGCGCGCACCTTCGGGGCGCCCTCCGTTTGGTGTCGGCCCCCGTTTCGAGGGGGACAGCTTTGAGTCCGAGGAGATCCCGATGATCCGCTTGCTGCGCCGCACCTATTCCCCGTCCACCCGGTGCGCACGCCGCCCGGCGCGCCGAGGGGCGTTCGCCCTCGCGCTGCTCATTGCCGTCGCGTTCATTTCCGCTTGCGAGACTGTGGAGGAAGCGCCACCGCCTCCCCCCGCGGAGGAAGTCTTCGAGTCGCCGGAACCCTCCGCGCCGATCCAGGAAGAGTCCCTCGGGCCGCCACCCGCGCCGACGCCGCCCCCAGGAGCGCCGTCCGTGGCGCCTCCCACCGGAGGGGGGGCGATGCCGCCGGCCGTGATCCCGGCGCCGGAGACGACGGTTCCGCCGCCGGCGGATGAAGGGACGATGGGAAGACAGCGAAGGCTTCCGCTCTCCTCCCCCGGATCCGCGCCGCCGGAAGCCGCTCCAGTCCAGCCCGCGCCATCCGAGTAGCGGGAACGAGATGCCTGGGAGCCTGCTCGAGCTCCTGCCCTACGTCCATCCCGCCTGGCAGACCCTGGCGCTCCTGCTCATGCTGGTGGGCCTGTCGCTTGGGCTCAGGCTTCGTCGCGAGCGGCGGATCCCCTGGGACCCGGCGGTCCGCACCGCGCTCGTCCGCCGTCACATTCGCGTGACGAGCCTGTGCCTCGGAATGATGACGGCGGGGCACGGGATGGGCCTCCTCACGATGGCCTTCGTTCGCCACAAGGACGTGTTCCGTTCGGCGCACGCCTACTTCGGCACGATGGCCCTGGCCCTCTTCTGGCTCGGCGCCTGGTACGGCGCTCGGCTGGCGCGGGGAGGGCCGCTCACGGCGAAGGACTACTCCAATCACGCCTTCTGCGTCCTGCTCGGCGCGCTCCTCTCGCTGGCCGTTGCTGTGATGGGCTACACGCTCCTTCCATGAGGCCGCCGGGCGCGGCCGCGTGCCCGGAGCTGCGGCCGCCCTCGAGCGCCGTCTGCGCTCCGGGACACGTTGTCCCGGCCCGTCCGAGAACCGACGCCCGAGGGGTTCCCCGCGGGCGTTTCGATTCTCCGGAAGGGGCTCTCCCTTGTCTCGCGGGAGGGTGGCGGATATCGTGGGGCCTCCCGGCGTTCCCGAGGGGCTGGGAGAGAGGAATGGCGTGCGCGCGCTTCAGACGGATCCGCCAGGAGACCTTCGTTCGGGGGGGCGACTCCCCGGGCTCACGATCGTGATCCCCGCCCTGAACGAGGAGCAGGCCATCGGCGGCACGATCGAGCGCTGCCTGGCCGCGCGCGACGAGATCCGCGAGAAGGCCGGAATCGGCCACATCGGGATCGTGGTCGTGAGCGACGGATCGACCGACCGGACTGCGGAGATCGCCGGGTCCTGCCGGGAAGTCGAGCTGATCGTCTTCCCGGAGAACCGTGGCTACGGCGCGGCCATCAAGGCGGGATGGGAGCGGGGCGGGGGCGATCTCCTCGGCTTCCTCGACGCTGACGGCACCTGCGATCCGATCTACTTCGCGGAGATGTGCCGCGTGATCCTGAAGGAGGGGCGGGACGTCGTGCTCGGCTGCCGGATGGGACCGGACTCCCGGATGCCCAGGGTACGGCGGATCGGGAACACCTTCTTCGCGCTGATGCTCGGGCTCTTCTCCAGGAAAGCGGTGCGCGACGCCGCGAGCGGCATGCGGGTCATCCGGCGCGAGTCGCTGCCGCGGCTGCTGCCGCTTCCGGACGGGTTGCACTTCACGCCGGCGATGAGCGCGCAGGCGCTCATGGACGACGATCTCCGGATCGCCGAGATCGACATGCGCTACGAGGAGCGCCTGGGCCAATCGAAGCTCCACGTCCTGCGGGACGGGTACCGCTTCCTGAGGGCCATCCTCGCGGCCGTCGCCTACATCAAGGTTTCGCGGCTCACGGAGCCGATCATCGCGCTGCTGGTCCTCGCGGCGGTCCTCCTCATGATCCGCCCGACGGTGTTCTACGTCACGCACCACCGGCTCGAGGAGTGGATGTTCTACCGCTTCGCCTTCGTGGGGATGATCGGGACGATCGCCGTCACGCTCCTGTGCCTCACCATCGTGGTGGAACACGTCGTCGCCCTCACCCTCTTGCGCTACGAGCGGTTCCGCCTGGCCGCGCGGGGGCTCTGGCGCTACGAGACGCTCCAGATGCTCGTCGCGGCGGGGAGCGTCCTCTGGCTGGTCGCGGCGTTCCTGAACGTCGCGGGATTCGAGCAGCTCCTCTCCACCGGGCATGTGACCATGCACTGGTCGCGCGTGCTCATGGGCGCGTTCTTCTCCGTGAACCTCGCGCAACTCGTCGGCGTGCTGTGCGCCCTCAAGATCGTGCGCGCTCTCCACACGCGACAGCCATTCCTCCATTCCGGATCCGCGGGGCCTGGTCCGGGCCCATGAACTTCGACGGGTACGCGCGCCAGTACGACGAGGGTCTCCGGCGAGGGATCCGCCTCTCGGGCGAGGATGCGGAATTCTTCGCGCGCGGGAGGCTCGCCGCCGCGCGGGCGCATTTCGCGCGCATCGGAATCCGCCCCGGGCGAATCCTCGAGTTCGGCTGCGGGATCGGCAATCACGTCGGCATTCTGAGGGAGTTCTGGCCCGGGAGCGACATCACGGGGCTGGACATCTCGGAGGAGTCGCTGGCCGTCGCGCGGGAGCGCTGGCGCGGGGACGGGATCCGGTTCCTGACACCGGAGGCGTTTCGCGCCGGCGCGGCGGCGCCGGTCGACTGGGTCTTCTGTGCGGGCGTGATGCACCACATCCCGCCCGCCGACCGTGACGATGCGCTGGACCTCGTCCGCGATCTGCTCGCGGAGAGGGGCGTTCTCACGGTCTTCGAGAACAACCCGTTCAACCCCGGCGCGCGCCTGGTGATGCGGCGCATCCCCTTCGACCGGGGCGCGGTCATGGTGAATCCCTACCGCCTGCGGTCCAAGCTCCGGGCACTCGGGTTCGAGGAGGTGTCCTGCCGGTTCCTCTTCGTGTTTCCCCGGCCGCTCGCGTTCCTGCGGGGGCTCGAACCGCGGCTCGAGCCGCTCCCCCTCGGCGCGCAGTACGGCGTATTCGCGCGACGGAAGGGCGCTAACGCCTCTCGATCCCGAAGAGGCTGAGGAAGAAGGCGCCGAAGATCCCCTGGAGCCCGAGCGCCATCAGCGTGGCGCCGACCAGGGAGGCGCGCAGCGCGTTCAGATAGGTGAAGCCGCTCTCGATCCAGCGCGAGAGCACCCACAGGTTGATCCCGAACCCCGCGACGAAGACGATCCCGGAGCCGATCAGCGCGCGCTCCAGCGTGAGCCAGCCCAGCAAGTTCCCGATGACCGGATCCTCCTCGAGCTTCGTCACGTGGGCGTATACCTTCGCGTACAGCCCGGTGAAGACCACCTGGCTCCCCACGAGCGCGAACATCATCCCCAGCACCATCGAATGGACGTCGAACTTGATCCCGCCCATCACGATCGGTCCGGGGGCGAGCGCGAAGAGCATGATCAGCCCGACGCCCGCGAGCAGCGTCCCCGGGATGAGGAAGAGCCACTTGGGGCTGTACAGCAGCATGAACCGGAGATGGCGCCACCCGTCGCTGAAAGAGCGCAGATGCGGCTTCCGGTCGCGCCCGTCGGGGTGGTAGACGATGGGTACCTCGGTGATCCGCATCCCCGCCTTGGCCATCTTCACGATCATCTCGGAAGCGAACTCCATCCCCGTCGTGACGAGGTTCAGGCGCTGGTAGGCCTCGCGCGTGAAGGAGCGCATCCCGCAGTGGGCATCGGAGACACGGGCCCGGAAGAACAGGTTCAGGATCCCGGTGAGGACCGGGTTGCCGAGGTACCGGTGCAGCGGCGGCATGGCGCCCGGAAGGATCGTGCCGCGCAACCGGGAGCCGATCACGGCGTCGTAGCCTTTCCTGAGCGGCGCGATGAAGCGTTCGATATCACCGAAATCGTAGGAGTCATCGGAGTCCCCGATCACGATGTACCTCCCCCGCGCCGCTTCCAGCCCCCGCAGGTACGCGGCGCCGTAGCCCTTCGTCCCGGCGTGCACCACCCGCGCGCCGAGGGACTTTGCGATCTCGACGCTCCCGTCGGTGGAGCCATTGTCGGAGACGACGACCTCGCCCCGGATCCCGGCGCCCGCCATCGCCTCCAACGCTTTGCGTATGCAGATGGGCAGCGTCTTCGCCTCGTTGAGGCAGGGCATCACGACGCTGACTTCGGGAGATTCAAGATCGCTCATCGCCGCCCCTCCTTCATGGACGCCGCCGGAGGCACAGAGCCGCTCTCTTTCTGACTCCCCGCGCGGCGGGTGTCAAGGATTGCGGCCCCCGGCAAGAACCCGCGCACCGGGGCGCGGTGGCGGTCGCCCACCCTGACTTCCTGACGGTTCACCGGGCCGTGATCCGGATGGAGATGATCCGCTCCTTGCTCAGCGTGTAGACGGCCACGCACTCCGCGGGGCACGCGGGGTCTTTCCCTTTGCTTGAACGGTAGATGAAGCGGAAGGGGGCCCGGATGCCCTGGAGCTCGTGGGGGCTCCCGAGCGTGGCGAGCAGCTCGCGTTCCGTGCGGTCGATCCGGAGTCCCGTTTCGGTCGTGAGATTTGAGAGGAAGAGGTCCGGCTTCAAGATTGCCTGGAGCGCGTACGAGGGAGGAATCGGCTTCTTTCCGTCGGGGCCCTGCAGGAACCGATTCGCCCCGGAGGGAAGGGAACCGTGGTCCTCGATCGAGACCGCAGTGAGCGTCCCCTTCTCGAATGCGGCGCAGAGCATGAGCTGCGCCTCGGACCAGCAGCGCGCCGCTCCGCGCGCGGTCGGGAACCGGAGGCCCTTTCCCAGGCGCTTCACGGCTTCCTTCTCCGTCGTCTTGCCGACCTGGAGCGGACCGAGGCGGTGATCGGGAAGATGGGTCCGGGTGTCTCCCGTGGGCGCCCCGGATGAAGCGGATGAGAGCCAAAGGAGCGGAAGCCCCACCAGGAAAGCCACCAACCCCCGCCGTTGCGCCGACCAAAGTGAAATCACCTTGCCTCCTCCCCTTTTCCCCTGAAGCGCCACTGCCTCATGGCCGAAGGTCCGGCCGAGTATAGCGGTCAGTATCCCTTCCTCAAGACCCTCGAAAGCACCAAAGGCTCAACCCTGGGTGAAAAAAGCATCACTTTTCGTGACACCAACGGGCTGAACTCGCCACTACCTCTAGGAGGGGAGGTGTGCTTGCAGCGCGTAGGCCCGTTGCCCGCGGTCAGGCACCCCGACATCGGGCGGAGTTCACAAGCTGGGGGAGGAGGCAATTCAACGATGAAACGGCAAGGACTCAACTACTTCTTAGGAGTTCTAGGGCTGGCCTTTCTGGGCCTATGCCTCACGACGCCCGCTTGGGCCGACCCGATCGGGGGTCCGAACGACGTCAACTGCCCGAACGGCTCCTGTCAGGGCGCGACGTACACCCTGACCTTCAGCGGCGTGCCCATCAGCATGACCGTCACCACGAAGACCTACCGGGTGACCTACACGATCGACACCTCCACCTACACCGGCGGGGGCGTGAAACTCGATTCGGTGGCCCTCAAGGTCAGCTCGAGCCTCGTGGGCGCGAGCCTCTTCTCCGCCCCCGGCGGCACCGGCAACTGGGGCATCCAGCCGGGCGGGATTAACGCCGGTGGCTGCAGCGGCGCGGGCTCCGGGTTCGAGTGCGCGATGGCGAATTCCCTGGCGGTTGCGCCGGCTGTCGGCGGAACGCTGGCCTGGGTCTTCGACCTCGAAATCGCCAACAACGTCGGTTTCGATACGACTCCCAGCATCAAGGCGCGCTACGTCAACGCGGACGGCGCCAAGGTCGGGGACCTCGTCTCGGAGAACATCACGCTCCAGACCCCGCCCCAGGAAATCCCCGAGCCCGCGACGCTTCTCCTCCTGGGGAGCGGTCTCGTGGCGCTCGCGCGCAGGCGACTGCGCTAGCGACCCCGGTGCGAGTGGTGAATCGAAAGGGGAGGCCTTGCGGCCTCCCCTTCTTCTTCCGGGCGGCGGCGCTCCGCTGGTTGCAGAGGCCGCCCGGAGTCACTGGTTCTTCGCGCCCTGCACGTCCGGGATCTTCAGGACGGCGATCGACGCCGTCGCGGAAAGGTCCCCCTTGTCCAGTACGCGGGCCGTCACCGTGTGCGTCCCCGGCGTCCACTTCCTCGTGTCGACCGCGACCGCATAGGGGGCTTTGCCGTCCTTGGCCTTCATCACGCCGTCCACGAGAAATTCCACGCGATTGATCCCCGAGGAGGCGGAGGCGATGGCGGCGAAGGTCTGCTTGGCTATCACGGTGGCGCCGTCGGAGGGGGTCGTGATCGACACGGAGGGCGGTGTCGCGCCGACGGCGTTGCTCACGGTGACCGCGACGGCCGGGGAGCTGCCGTAATTACCACTGGCGTCGTATGCCTCCACCTTGATCGTGTGAGAACCCTCCGGCACGCTGGTGCTGTTCCAGGGCACCTCGAAGGGCGCCGTCGTGTCCGTACCGACGATCCCGCTGTCCACCAGGAACTGGACCTGCGCGACGCCCACGTTGTCCGAGGCGCCGGCGGTGATTGTCACCGTGCCGGACACGGTGGCGCTGGCGGAAGGCGAGGTGACGCTTGCCGAGGGCGGCACGGTGTCGACGGGGGGAGGTGGCAGCGCGTTGGACACGGTCAGGTCGACCGGCCCCGAGCTGCCCTGGTTGCCGGCCGCATCGTAGGCGCTCGCGGTGACCGTGTGAGCGCCATTGGCCGCGGCCGTCGTGTTCCAGGACGCGCTGAAGGGAGACGTGGAGTCACTTGAGAGCAGTTGCCCGTCCACGTAGAACCGCACCTGCGTGACACCCACGTTGTCCGTGGCCGAGACGGAGATGACCGCGGTGCCGGACAGGGTCGAGCCCGCGGAGGGCGCCGTGATCGAGGCCGTGGGTGCCGTCGTGTCGGGCGGCGGCGCGTTGGACACGGTGACGGAGACCGGTGCGGAGCTCCCGAGGTTGCCGGCCGCGTCGTAGGCGATCGCGGTGATCGTGTGGGAGCCGTTTCCTATCGTCGTGGTGCTCCAGGCCACGCTGAAGGGCGACGAGGAGTCGATCCCGGCCAGCTGCCCGTCCACGTAGAAGAGCACCTGCGTGACACCCACGTTGTCCGTGGCCGAGGCGGAGATCAGTACGACGCCGGACAGGGTCGAGCCCGCGGCGGGCGCCGAGATCGAGACCGTGGGCGCCGAGGTGTCGGGCGGCGCGGCGTTGGACACGGTGACGGAGACCGGCGCCGCGCTGCCGAGATTGCCGGCCGCGTCGGAAGCGTCCGCCGTGATCGTGTGCGCGCCATTCACCGCGGTCGTGGTGTTCCAGGCCACGCTGAAGGGTGAAGTGGAGTCGATCGCGGCCAGTTGCCCGTCCACGAAGAACCGCACCTGCGTGACACTCACATTGTCCGCGGCCGAGGCG
>JBGPLH010000055.1:0-13319 GCA_041486365.1 Thermodesulfobacteriota bacterium
GGCTCGTGGCCCATGGGGTCGCGGAGGGCCTCCCGCAGGGCGGCTTCGGGATCGGCGAGGGCTGCGAGCGGCGGCGGCGCCTGGATCGTGCGGGTGCCCTCGGGGAGGCGCACGTCGATCCGGGTATCGCCGAAGGCAATGGCCGCGGTCGGGCTCATGAGGCCTTCTTCTCGACCCGACGGACGATCCGCGGCAGGACCTCGGTCGCGGATCCGAGCAGTGTCAGATCCGCCACGCCCCCGGTGAGGTGCGTCGGCTCGAGGTTCACCTCGATCACGCGCGCGCCGCGCCGGTGGGCGGTGATGGGGATGTCCCCGGCTGGAGCAACCTCCGCGGTCGTCCCGATGACGAGAACCAGGTCGGTGCGCAGGACCTGATCCTGCGCGCCGCGGACAGCCTTCTCGGGAATCGGCTCGCCGAAGAGGACGACGTCGGGCTTGAGCACCGCGCGGCACTCGGGGCAGCGGGGCGGGAAGCGATCGGGGCGCATGGTGGTCCGCGGGAAGGGGCCGTGTCCGGCCAGGCAGACCAGCCGTTCGCCGCTTCCGTGAAACTCGATCACCTCCTTCGATCCGGCGCGCTGGTGGAGACCGTCAACGTTCTGCGTGATCACCGCGCGCAGCCTCCCCAGCTCCTCCAGCCGCGCCAGCGCCCGGTGTCCCGCGTTCGGCTCGCTTCCTTCAATGATCGCGCCCAGCTCCCGCAGCATCTCCCAGACCCGCTCCGGATCCTCGATGAAGGCGTCGATGTGCGCGTACTCCATCGGGTCGTAGCGGTCCCAGAGCCCCTGGGCGCCTCGAAAGGCGGGGATCCCGCTGTCCACGCTGATCCCCGCGCCGGTGAGCGCGATGGGGCGGTCGGCTGTCACGATGAGTCGCGCGGCTTCGTCGATCTCGCGCGGGGAAACGATCACGGGCGCGCTCGCGCGGCAATGGGGGGTATGGAATCGATGGGCTCGTCCAATCGGGATGACCGGAAAGTGGGGAGAATGCGCCCGGCCTCATCCTAGGCATGCCCCCGGAAAGCGTCAAGGCGCAATGGCGCCGGATCGGCGTGGCTTGAGGGGCCGGCGGGCTTGATCTAGGCTCGATCCAAAGGAGCCGATCACCATGCGCATGCGGGTCGCCGCGATCCAGATGACGAGCACCGCCGACCAGGTCTCGAACCTCCGGCAGGCGGAAGGCCTGCTCGCGGAGGCCGCCGCGACGGACGCCGCCCTCGCCGCCCTTCCGGAGAACTTCTCCTGTCTGCGCTCCGAGGGAGATCCGCTCCCGAAGCCCGAGCCCTTCGCGCCGCCGGGTGACGAAGGGGGCGGCGGCGGGGTGACCGCATGGCTTCGCGATCAGGCGCGGCGCCACGAAATGTGGATCCTCGGCGGCACGGTTCCCGAATCGCTCCCGTCCGGCGCGGGTGACGCGCGCGTGTACAACACGAGCCCGCTCGTCGATCCGTCCGGACGCGTGACCGCGCGCTACCGGAAGATCCACCTCTTCGACGTCGCCATCCCGGGCGGCCCGATCCACGAGGAGTCGAAGACGGTCGCGCCCGGCGACGCCCTCGTGCTCGCCGGTACCCCCTTCGGCCCCGCGGGACTCTCCGTCTGCTACGACCTGCGTTTCCCCGAGCTGTACCGTGCGCTCGCCCTCCGGGGCGCCGGGATCCTCTTCGTGCCCTCCGCCTTCACCGCGCACACGGGCAAGGACCACTGGGAGCCGCTCCTGCGCGCCCGCGCCATCGAGAACGGCTGCTACGTCGTGGCCCCCGCCCAGGTGGGCCGCCACTCGCCCACGCGCGCGTCGCACGGCCACGCGATGATCATCGATCCCTGGGGAACGATCCTCGCCCAGGCCCCCGACCGCCCCGCCGTCGTGCTCGCCGATCTCGACACGGACGACCTCGATCGCGTGCGCCGCGCGATTCCCACGCTCGCTCACGTAAGGCGCGACCTGTTCTGATAGGGATCGGCGCGCGCCCCGCCCGCGTCGCTACTCTTCGCGTTCGGGAGCCTTGAAACCGTAGGCCAGCTCGAGAAGCTGGATCAGGATCTTTGCCGTGGCGCCCCAGACGACGTGGGGCCCGAGGTGGAAGAAATACGTCCGATAGGGCTTTCCCTCGTGCTCCAGGCGAGCCGAGACGCGGAGCTTCTCGGGTTTCAGGAACGCCTCGAGCGGCGCCTCGATCATCTCGGCGATCTCGCGCTCGCTCACGCGGAACGGATAGGGGTGAGGAATCATCCCCACGTAGGGGGAGACGATGTAGTCGGTGACGGTCAGCAGGTCGTCCAGTTCCCCGAGGATCCGGACGTCCTCGGGCGCGAGTCCGATCTCCTCCTCCGTCTCACGCAGGGCCGTGTGCAGGAGGCTGGAATCCCCAGGGTCCCGGCGGCCTCCGGGAAAGGAGATCTGGCCCCCGTGGGAGCGCATCTCCTCCGTCCGGAGGGTCAGGAGCACGTGCGGCGCGCCTCCCTTCTCGAAGAGGGGGACCAGCACGGCGGCGCGGGTCAGGCGCGGCCGACCCTGTCCGGCCTCCCTCCCCTCCGGGCGGAAGGGATGGGCCTCGGCGTCCTCGGGAATCACCCGTTTCGTCCGGCCCGCCAGCACGCTCCCTATCCTGTGCTTCACGAAATCCCCCCGGGATTCCCACCCCCCGATGGCCTTCCACCCCCTAGCTCATCCACGGAAGAGGAAGGTTCTCCCGGTTCAAGGTTTGCGCTCAATCCTCCGATACACAGGGAAGAGCGGGGCCTCCCCCCTCCGGCCGGAGGTCCCGGGCGAAGCCCGGGCCGACAGGATTCTGCCGAAGGTTCCGGGCGAAGCGCGGGCCGACGGTAAACTGGTGGAGTGGACCCGGATTTTCTAGCACGCCAGCCGTCCCACGCCGTCTCCCGCCCGAAGGGCGGGCCGACAAGATCCGACCGGAGGTCCCGCGCGCAGTGCGGGCCAACAAGATCCGACCGGAGGTCCCGCGCGCAGTGCGGGCCGACAAGACCGGAGCTCCCGCGCGTAGTGCGGGCCGACAAGATCCGACCGGAGGTCCCGCGCGTAGTGCGGGCCGACAAGATCCAAATGGATGAGAGGTCCCGCCCGGGGGGGCGGGCCACCAGGATCTCCAAAGGATCGGCGTGACCAGGTGGCCGGGCGCCGGCAGCTGCATTCAGGGGAGTCGTCTCATGGACAGGGAAAAGCTCAACCGTCTTCTCAGGCTCGGCTTCGAGAAGGGGGCTTCGGATATCCACTTCCAGGTGGGTTACCTCCCCCTCTATCGATTCAACGGGGACCTGATCGAGCTGAAGTACAAGGTCCTCGCCTCGGAGGACACCGCCGCGATCGCCGAGATGCTGATGGAGAGCGAGCGCAAGCGATTCGCCGAGGGGTTCAACGAGCTCGATCTCGCCTACGAGATCCCCGGCGAGGGGCGCTTCCGCGTGAACATCTCCCGGGAGCGGCGCAACTACAACATCGTCCTGCGGGTCATTCCGCTCCAGATCCGTCCCTTCGACGAGCTGAACCTCCCCCGCGTCATCCGCGACATCACGAATCTCCGCCGCGGCCTCGTGCTGGTCACCGGCCCCACGGGCATGGGCAAGAGCACCACGCTTGCCGCGATGGTGCACCACGTCAACAAGACGCGGAAGACCAAGATCGTGACGGTGGAGGACCCCATCGAGTTCGTGTTCCAGCACGAGCGCAGCATCATCACGCAGCGAGAGATCGGCACCGACACCGACACCTTTGCCACCGCCCTGCGGGCCGCTCTGCGCCAGGATCCGGACGTGATCATGGTCGGCGAGATGCGCGACATCGAAACGGTGGACACCGCCCTCAAGGCCTCCGAGACGGGGCACCTGGTGCTCAGCTCGATCCATACGAACGACGTCGCCAAGACGATCGGGCGGCTCCTCTCCTTCTTCCCGCCGGAGGAGCAGACGAGCGTGCGCATGCGCCTGGCGGACAACCTCATGGCCGTGATCAGCCTCCGGCTCCTCATGAACAAGAAGGAGACGGGACGGATCCCCGCGGTCGAGGTGATGCGGATCACGCGGACGATCCAGGAGTGCATCAAGGATCCCAAGCGAAGCCACGAGATCGTCGATTTCATCGCGAAGGGACGATCCGACCACGGGATGCAGACTTTCGATCAACACGTGCTCGATCTGTACCGCGCCAACAAGATCAGCCTGCAGACGGCCAGGGCGGCCGCCACCAATGTGGCCGACTTCGAGACCCAGCTCACCCTGGAGGGGGAGACCACGCCGCCTCCGACCGAGGAACGGGACGGCGTCATGGTGCTCGACGACGAGATCAACGAACGCTTCTAGCCCGCGGATCCACGCGCCTCTTTCCGAGCCCGGCCGCCAGACGCCGGCAGCCGCCGCGAGACGACCTTGCCACCGACGCCGTCCCTGGACCTTACGACCCTGACGCGCATGCTCGATCACGCGTCCGTGGCGGTGATCCTCGCCGACGCGTCCGCCGCCATCTGCTTCGCGAGCCGGCCCGCCGGGCGCATGGCGGCCCGTCCCGTCGATGCGCTCCTCGGCCTGGCCCTCCACGACCTGCTCCCCGCCGACCGGCGGGACGCTTTCGCTGCCCGGTGGAAGGAAGCCTGCGCCGGGGGCGCGGTGGCCGGGGTCGAGACGGAGATCCAGCGGGCCGACGGCCAGCGGACCCTCGTGGAGATCGATCTCCTGCCGATGCCCACCCCCTCGGGCGCCTGCGTGCAGGTGAACCTCCGCTCGCTGGCGGCGATCAGGTCGGCGCAGGCCCAGACCGAAGAGGCCGCGGCCGAGCTCGCCAAGGAGCGGCGCGCACAGGCGGCCTTCCTCGGGATACTCCAGCTTCTCAATGAATCGACGGACCCCGCCGCGATCCTGCGCGTGGGGTTGACGGACTCGGCCAAGGCCGTGGGCGCCCAGCTCGGATACCTCTACACGCTCGACGCGAACAGGGCGCCGCGGCTTGCGGCGCGGTACGCGCCGGGCGAGTCCAAGGGCCCGGCCCCGTCGGCCTGGGCGAAGGGCATAGCGGCCCGGGTCATCGAGACGGGGAAAGCTGCGATTCCCGATGCCGTCCCGGCAGACGCCGATCTCACGATCCGGACGGGCCGGTGGGAGAAGCGGCCCACCGGCGTGGCATCCTTCCCGCTTCGCTTCCGCGACGATATCCGCGGGGTCCTCCTCCTCGCCGGACTCCGCCCCTTCGGCCCCGAGGACCTGCGGCTCATGCAGATCCTCGCCAACCAGATCGCCTTCGCACTCTCCAACGCCGAGACGCTGCGCAGCGCCCAGGCGATGGCCGAGGAACTGGCGGAGAAGAGCCGGCGCCTGGAGGGACAGAGCGACGAGCTTCTGCGCAAGAGCGAGGAGCTGTTCAGCCAGGACATCACGCTGATCAAGCAGCAGGAAGCCCTCGGCAAGATCGACAAGCTCAAGGCGGATCTCCTCGAGAAGATGTCCCGGGAGCTGCGCACGCCGCTGAACCGCATGATCTCCCATCTGATCGCCGTGCTCACCAACGATGAAGAGCGGATCTCCTCCGAGTCGGTGGAGCACCTCCGCTCGGCCCTCGGAGACGGGACCGCCTTCTCGCGCACGCTCTCGAACCTGGTGGACCTGTGGCGGATCCGGGAGGGGCAGCTTCAGCCGGACTTCAAGCTCGTTCACTTTGAGGCGATCGTGGAAGAGGCGGTGCACCACGTGGCGCAGCTCGCGCGCGACCGGCAGGTGGACGTCATCCGGGACATCGAGGGGGTCACCGATCCGATCCGCACCGATCTTGCGAAGATCACCGAGGTGATGACGGAGGTGATCGGCAACGCGGTGAAGTTCACTTCCAAGGGCGTCGTCCGGATCACCGCATCCACCGGACAGGGATCCCTCATCTGCCAGGTGGTCGATACCGGGATCGGAATCGCGCCCGACGATATCGAGCACGTGTACGACGAGTTCTACCAGGTGGACGAATCGGGAGACCGGGGATTCCACGGCGCCGGCCTGGGGCTCTGCATTGCCAAGCGACTGGTCGAGCTGCTCCAGGGGACGATCACGATCGAGAGCGAGATCGGTGAGGGGACCACCGTCACGATCTCGCTGCCCGGGCATCCCTCCGCCGAGGGGGCCCCGGCGTGAGCGCCGAGCACCCGCCCTTCGCCCGCCTCGGCACGGACACCCTGCTCTTCCGCCGCGGCGCGCCGTCCCGCTCACTCCGGCCCGAGGGAAGTACCGAGGCCTTCCTCGCCGGCGATCTCTCGCGCATCGACGCTGCCGACCTCATCAACTTCGTGAACGTGATCCGCCTCAGCGGCATGCTCCTTCTCTTCGAAGGGTCCCGCGAGCGGGCTCTGTATTTCCACCGGGGCGAGACGGTGTTCGCGGCGACGAACGATCCCGACGAACGGCTGGGCGAGGTACTCGTGCGCCTGGGGCGGATCAATCACCGCCAGCTCGAGGAAGTGGGGAAACAGTTCAAGGCGGGGAAGATGCGGATCGGGCGCTTCCTCGTTACCCAGGAGCTGATCAGCCCCCAGACCCTCTGGGAGGGCCTGCGCGAGCAGGTCCGCGAGATCTTCTTCAGCTCCATGGCGGCGCGTCGGGGCGAGTTCTGCTTCCTCGACGCGAGACGGCCGGAGGAGGCGGAGCTCAACCTCTCCCTGTCCACGCGCAATCTTCTCCTCGAAGGGGTGCAGCGCAAGGACGAGCTGGACCACTATCGGAAACGGATTCCGGACGACGACATCATCTTCGCGCGGCGAAGCCCGCTCCCCAGCAAGGAACTCTCTTCGAACGAGCGGAAGGTGCTTCGCCTCGTGGACGGGAAGACCAGCATCACCCAGCTCTCGATGCTCTGCCAGGTGGACCGGTTCACCACGCTCAAGACGCTCTTCCACCTGACCCAGGCCGGCTTCGTCGAGATGGTTCCGACGGAACCCGCGGCGCCGCGCCGCGAGGTCCCCGCGCCCGCGGCCCTCTCCGGCGCCTTGCCCGCGCCGGTCTCCGCCACCGTGAGCCAAGCGCCGCCGCTGGGCGCGTCGCCCACCGGGTCGCCGGCGGGCGCGTCGCCGGAGGGCCGCCTCCGGGAGGTCATCGGGGTCTTCAACGTGATCTACGCCGAGATTGTCCTTTCCCTCTCCCACACGATGCCGATCGAGGGGACGATCAAGACGCTGAACGCCTTCTTCCACAACCTCGAGCCGCCGCTCGAATCCGTGTTCCGCGGGGTGAGGATCAACTCCGATGGCACGCTCGACGCGAAGACACTGCTCCGCAACATCGATCGGACGCCTCCGCCGGAGCGCGCGGATCTTCTCACTTCCGCCCTGAAGGAGTTCTTCTTCTTCTCCATCTTCGAGGCCACGAGCCGGCTCGACCCCGCCGGCGAGCGGGCCCTTCTCGAACGCGTCCAGGCACTCCAGAACGACCTGCGCTCCTGACATTGCTCCGCTAGAATGCGTCCCTCCCCCGCGCCGAGCGCGGCCGCGGTCGGCCATCGCCCGTCGGTCCCCGGCGGCGCGAGGGCCGACGTTGACCAGGCGCCGTGGGGCAGGACCCGGCGTCATGCGGACGATCATGGAAAAGCGCAGGCAAACCGGCGCCAAGGTGCTCGCGCTGGCGATGGCGCTCTTGCAGGTCGCCGCGGCCGCCGCGTCGCCGCAGGGGCCGATCGGACGTCTCGACACGGAGGCGAAGACACAGTGGCTCCGGCGCGACGAGCCCTCCGGTGCCCGGGCCTCGGTGGCGCTGTACGATCGCATGTCGGCCATCGAGCCCGGCCGCGCCGAATACCAGGTCGCGCTCGCCCGCGCCCTGTGGTGGCACGCGATGATGCGACCGGCCACCGCCACGGTGGAACGACGCGCGCTCTTCCGGCGGAGCATCGACGCCGCTCGCCGGGCGCAGCGCCTGGCACCTCTGGATCCGGGGGGCTTCTACTGGGAAGCGGCGAGCCGGGCGCAGGCGGCCGCCGAGGGCGGCGGCCCCGTCGCGCCGCGGGAGATCTGGCGCATCCGGACGCTCGCCGTGAAAGTCCGAGCGTTGAATCCGTGGTACCACCACGGCTCGATCCGCATGGTGGAGGCCGAGCTGATCCTCGGGATGCCCGGGTGGGAGCGCTGGATCACGGGAGAGGGCCCGCGGCGCGCCGTCGATCTCGTGGTGGAATCCCTCGGCTTCGAGAACAACTGCTTCTACGGCCACTGGGTGCTGGCCCGGGCGCTCGAGGCCTCCGGTCGTCGCGGCGCCGCGATCGCCCAGCTCGATTTCATCCTGCGCGGAAAACCCGAGGCCTTCCTTCCCGACGCTCCGGAGAACCGGGCGGTGCAGCGCTGGGCGGCCCCGCTGCGCGCGCGGCTTGCGGGATCCCCCTGACACGCGCTTTGGACCCGGCGTGGTAGGCTCCGCGCATGCCTACGCGCAATCCCCGGCCCGTCACGTCGCAGGACCTTCCGGCCCTGCTCGCGAAGATCCGCCGCGCTTCACGCGCCTGGCGGCTGCCGAGTGTGTCCCAGATGGCGCGGGACAGCCGCGACCCCTTCCGCGTGCTCGTGGGGTGCATCCTATCCCTGCGTACCCGCGACGAAACCACTGTCCCCGCATCGGAGCGCCTCTTCGCCCTGGCGGACTCGCCCGAGGCGCTCGCGCGGCTTTCGCCCCGCGTCATCGAGCGCGCCATCTTTCCGGTGGGTTTCTATCGTACCAAGGCGCGACGGCTTCCCGCCCTCGCCCGAACGCTTATCCGCCTGCACGGCGGAAAGGTGCCCGACTCCCTCGAGGAGCTGCTCGCGATCAAGGGCGTGGGCCGCAAGACGGCCAACCTCGTCGTCACCGTAGCTTTCGGGAAACCAGGCATCTGCGTTGACACCCACGTCCACCGGATCAGCAACCGTTGGGGACTCGTGCGCACCAGGACCCCCGACAAGACGGAGTTCGCGTTGCGCGATGTGCTGCCGCGCCGTTACTGGATTGCCTACAACGATCTCCTCGTCCCCTTCGGCCAGCGCATGTGCCAGCCGCTCTCGCCGCGGTGCAGCGCCTGCCCCATCGCCGATCGTTGCCCGCGTATCGGCGTCACGCGATCCCGTTGACGGTCCCGGGAACGCCCCGGCCCACTCCCAAATTGACGGCGGGAGCGCCTACCGTTAGACTGTGCGCGAACTGCCCGGTACGCGATGGCCGATTGAAATTTCTACCCTAGTTCGAAAGAAACGGGATCCGTCCCTCGCCGTCGAGCGTCTCCCGCCATGCGGGAAACCGGACACGGCGACATGGAACCCACCTGGTAACCCAGGGTTTAAATTCGTCGGTCACGACGGCCAGGGTGGTTCACCAATGAAAAGCCCCCGGCGCGGAAGCCGGGGGCTTTCTTGTCTTCGCGTGTCCCGCGCGCTCAGCGCCGCCGTCGGGCGGCCGCCAGCCCCGCGAGCCCCGACGCGAGCAGGAGCAACGAGGCGGGCTCGGGGATCTGGAACTGTCCGCTGACCGGTCCCTCGGCGTGCACGTTGAAACCGTCGATCCGCTTGCCGGGCGCGCTCGAGCTCACCAGCGTGAGCGCCATCGCGCCCGCCGTCGTGCTGCTGTTGTTCGCGTACTCGGTGATGAAGCGCGAGTTGAGGCCCTGGTTGAGCAGCGTGAACCAGTAGTTGTCCAGGGAGAAGCCGAGGTTCAGCGTCACGATCCCGTCGGTCGTGTTGACCCCCGGATCGAACGTGATGTTCGTCAGGCTCCCGTTGATGTACAGGCCCTTCCCCGCCCCGATCGTCACCTTCCCGTCCAGGAAGGTGAAAGGATCCGTGAGCGACTCCGTAAGTTTCGAGAACTTGACCTTGGCGCCGATGATCGATTCGAAGGACGTCTTGGCGGTCACCACGGACCCGTCCGTGTACCGAACCGCCACGACGCTGCCCGGCGTGAAGGCGAGCGTGCCCGGCTTGCCCCCCTTCGTGGGGTTGAACTTGAACTTGCTGACGGTGAAATAGAGCTGAGGATCGACGGTTGCCGAGATCGCGGCTGCAGGGATGGCTACGGCCACGAGCAGCGCGAGCGCTGCCAGCGCCAGGTGCCGGCGTCGCATCATGGGCCAACCTCCCTTTCGAGCGCACGGGCTTTCCGCGGTCGGCCGCCCCAACCATCCGGCCCTCACCGCGGCATTTCAGGTCGCCTGTGGCTCTACAGGGAGTTATCGGCGCGGGAAGCGCCGGCCTTGAGGAAATAGGCTGTGATCCGGTGGGCTTCAGGCCACGGGCGGACCCGAAGGCAGCGGGGCGGGAGTGATCCCGTTCTCGATAGCAATACAGTAGTTAAATCAATGGAATGACTGGAAACGGTGACAAAATTCGTCACCGCACGGGGGGTGCCTGGGTTCGGGGCGGGAGAGGCTTGGGGGCATGGCGGACGAGCCAGTCGGCGACCACCGGGTAGACCCGCTCGCGGGCGGCGTCCGACAGCACGATGTCTCCGTGGCCGAAGTCGCGATCGTCGCCGGAGGCACGCCCGAACAGGCGGTACACCTTCTCCGCGGCGGGCGCCCGATCGACCGCGGGGCTGACACTCGCGGGTGGCGCGAGGAGGTCCTTCTCCGCCGCGATGGCCAGGAGCGGACAGCGCAGGTGGGTGAGCGCGTCGTAGGCGAGCTTTCCGTCGCGGCTCGCGAAGGTTCCCTGCTCCAGCCAGTCGCCGAACTGCGCCAGCACGCCCGGCGCGCCGAATCCCTCGATCACGTTCACCAGGATCTCCGAGAGATCGCGCCCGGTGAGGTTCTCGCGCAGGACGCCGATGTGCACCTTCTCCGATTCCGACATCCGCAGGAACGGCAGCATCCCGCGCAGGATCCAGCCCAGGCTGACCGGGCCCAGCCGGAGCAGCGGCCGGAGTCTCAGGAGGGATCGCATGCGACGGGCCACGACCTGGAAATCCAGGGGCGACGCAATCGTCGTTGCCGACCGGACGCGCGGATCTTCACGGGTGGAGAGGTACGCGTAGAGCACCATGCCCCCCATGCTGTGCCCCACCCACTGCACCTCGTCCACGCCCGTCTCGCGGCAGACCGTGTCGATGGCTGCGGGAAGGTCCTGCGCCACGTAATCGTCGAAGGTGATCCGCGTGAGCCCGCGGCCTCCCTTCGCGTCCCGCGAGAGCCCCGCGCCGCGCAGCTCCAGGACCCAGGCGTCGAACCCTTCCCGCGAGAGGTGTCGCGCGAGCGAGCGGCGATCGTCCAGATCGAGGTTCGCGCGGTTGGCGAGCAGGCCGTGGCAGAGGATCACGGCGCCCGCTCCCGGCCCTTCGGCGCGGGGACGGTACCGGTGCATCGCGAGGTGCCACCCGTCGCCGGTCACGGCGACGTGCCGCTCGTCCGGAAGGGTCTCGATGCGATAGCGGCGGGTCACCCAGAGCGCGATCGCGACGGGCGCCAGGACGATCAGGGCGGCGACGACGAGCAGAACCGCTGGAACGGGCATCGCGGAGGACCTCAGGCTTCGGGGGGTGTGAGCAGCGCCTTCATCCGTTCCTGGAACTCGGGCTCGAAGCGCTGCGGGACTCCCCGGCGATCGAGCACCCCGTGTCCCGTGGTGCCGCTGGCGAGCTTCTGGTCGGTGTCCCGGTTGAAGATCGTGTAGCCGATATCCAGCGTGGCGCGGCCCAGGCGGACCAGGCGCGTCTCGATCAGCAGGACGTCGTCGTAGCGCGCCGGGCGATGGTATCGCACGGACACGTCGGTGACGGCGAGATACAGGCCTTGGTCGATGTAGTGGGTGAAGGGCAAATCGAACTCCCGGAAAAACTCCGCGCGGCCCACCTCGAAGTACTTGAGGTAGTGCGCGTAGTAGACGATCCCCATGGCGTCGGTCTCGGCGAAGATCACCCGGCGCTCCGTGCGCGACACGCTCATCGGCGGCCTCCCTTCGCCGGCATGAGGATCCAGCCCTCCCGCGCGATCACGATTCGGGCCCGGGGGGAACGGTCCCCGCGGCCGCGGGCGCGCGCCCCGGCGCGACCGCGAGCGTCCGGATCGTCAGGGGATGATCGATGATGTCGTTGAACTTCCGCTCGTCGCCCATCGCATAGGGCACGGCGAAGAACTGGTAGAACCAGAGGTGGTGCTTGCCCCGGGGCAGCCTCCGGAGGTCCACGACGAATCCCAGGAGCGTCTCGCCCTTCTCGCGCTCCGGCTTCCCGTCCCTGTTCCGGTCGTCCCGGTACTCGAGCACATACCCGAGCTTCGCCTTGATGAGTGAGGGTCCGTAGATCACCCGCGTCAGGGTGCCCTTGTCCTGCCCGAAGATCACGAACCAGGGGACGTCGTCCTTCCTGATCCCGTCGCCGTCCTTCGTCTCGCCGGTGATCGCCACGGGTTCGGGATTCTTGTTCGAGTAGAACTTCCAGCCGTAGACCTGCGAATCGAAGTCGAGCCCGCTCACCGCCGTGCTCCCGCCACGCAGCACGTACTTCGGGCTGAAGGGGATCGACACCTCGCTCGGTCCCACGATCGCGTTCCGGTAGAAGAGATAGTCCACGTGCGCGGTGGGCGTCACCTTGATGAAGAACAGGCGCAGGTCGTACTCGGTGCCCCGGATGGCCCGCACCGGCCCGTCCTTGTAGGCGGTCACCTTGCTGTGGATGTCCTCCTCGTCGAAGTGGAAGGTAAGGAAGGTGCGCGTCTTGAAGGTCATGCGAACCTTGATGCGATCAATCAGGTTCGGGCCGGCGTTGCCCGCCGGGGACTTGATCCGGAGGTCGTCGAGGAGGATGGAGCGCCGCTCGTTGAAATCGACGAGGAAGAGGGGCGTCTCGGCGAAGTCCTTCACGGGATCGTACTTCACGTAGCGGACCGGTGACACGGGCGGCGGCGCGTCGAAGTCGAGCACGTAGAACCAGCCGCGGCCCGCGCCCGCCGGCTCGGTCACCTCGATCTCGCTCACGGACCGCGCGCCGCGGGGATAGATCCCTTGCGCCGCCCGATCACCGAGGTCCATCGCCATCATGACGACCTCGTCGTTCGCGTCGAGCATCCCCTTGTCACCGTCTTTTCCGGGATCCTTGCCCTGCGGAAGGACCACCTGCCCCTTCTTGTCGAACTCGTCCACCTGGAAGGGAATCGGCACGAGGCGGCCGGCGCGCACGGCGTAGGCACGAAGCCCCGTCACGGGGCGGCCGAGCATGCCGGGCAGCGCCTCGCCCTTCACGATCACCGGATCCTCGGTCCGCGCCAGCGTCTTCGCGCCGGGCGCCGGCGACGGTGGGAGCGGGGCGACGGCCGGGGCGGATCGGCGGCGCGCGCCAAACGAGGCGGCCGGAAGGAGGAGCGGAAGCAGGAACGAGAACAGGACGA
>JBGPLH010000056.1:0-13287 GCA_041486365.1 Thermodesulfobacteriota bacterium
CCGTCCGTGGCCTTGAACGCGTAGTCGTGAGAGACGTCCAGCTCGATGTTGTAGAACGCCCAGGAAGGCTTGAAGGGCAGGTTGATGGGCACCGGCCACTCGATCCACTCGGGATAGAAGACCGAGTTCACCGTGGCGCCCGGCGCTGGGAGCTTCCAGATCAGCTGCAGGTTCACCTTCATGACCCGCAAAACCCGCACCTGGCCGTCCTTGTAGCCGTACACCTTGACCAGGAAGTTCTTCTCGGTGCGGTCGAGGCGGGTCGGGATCCCGAGCGTGAAGCCGCGCTTCAGGTTCTGCATCACGCGGACCTTCAGCTTGTCGAAGTGGCTCACGCCGTCCCCGCCGGCCGCCTTGCTGACGACGAGGTGGTTGTAGTCCAGCCCCGAGGTGACCTTCAGGAACCCGAGCTCGTAGTTCTCGGCGATCGCGAGGCCATCGCCCTGCTCCACGTACTTGAGGTAGTCCGCCGTGGCGTTGGCAGGAGCGCTGCCCGCGTAGTTGGCCACGTAGGCATAGCCCTTCGTCGAGGTGAGCGGATCGGTTACTTCGACCTCGTACACCTTCTTGGGCCCGCCCGGAACCTGCGCCTTGTCGGCCTTGTCGCCGAGATCGCGCGTCAGGAACACGACCTCGTCGTTGTCGTCGAAGGCACCCTTGTCCTCGTCCGGGACCACGCGCTGCCCCTTGGTCACGACGAACTCACCCCACTGGTTCCTCTCGTCCATCTGGCATGGGATGGGAATGAACTTGCCCCCGTGACTCGCGAAGACGCGGATAGTGGCCTCCGTCGCCCCCGCGAACTCGGGGATTTCCTCACCCTTGAGGACGATCGGATCGGCGTGGCGTGAAAAAGCGCCGCCCGCCGCGGGAGCTGCCGCGGCCGGAGCCGCGGGTGCCGCAGCGGCAGGCGCCGCCGCCTCAGGCGTGGGAGCCTGCGGCGCGTCCTGCGCGAAGTTCTTCGCGATCGGTGCGAGCACGAGGCCCACGACCAGGAACGCGAAGAGGAACTTGAAGACGTTGCCTTTCATCTTCTCTCCTCCTCATTAAGCGGTTGCCACCATCGCTCCCGAAGCGGACCGGCTTCGTCGTGGCACAGCCCTTGTGAACGAGTCACGGAGGGAATCCCGTCCTCATCAATAGACGCGGACGTGTCCCTTGATTCCCTCGTCCTGAAGGAACTTTCGGAGCGCTGTCTCGTCGATTTTCTCGGCCCGGGCCAGGATTGGATCGAGCCGAACGAGCACCTTGTCGAGCTTTCCCACCGTCTTCTGACCCTGCACTTCCCCCGCCACCGCGGACAGCCCCGTGGCCGCCTCCGAGAGACGCGGGACGATCTGCGAGCGCTTGCTGTCCACGAGGACCGCGTCGAGGTTCTGGAACACCCGGCCTCCCCGCTCGCTGTTGCGCTGGATCACCCCGTCCACCCGCGCGCTCACCTGGTTCAGGTTATCCACGAGGGCCCCGACCGCCTGCTCCTTCCCGTCCAGGCCGTCGGCGAGCGTGCCGGTGGCCCGGGCAAGGTTGTCGATCAGGTTCGGCGCCTCGGGATCGGACGGGTTGACGCGGTCGAGGAAGCCGGAGAGACGATCGATGAGCGGGTCGAAGTCGGTGGCGAACTGATCAATCTCGAGGGTCTTCGTCACATCCCGGGCGTCGACCACCTCGCCTCCCTGCATCAACGCGCCGCCGGGCTCCTTCTCCTTTGGAATCAGCTCGAGGAACTTCTCCCCGAGCATCGATCGGGCACGCACGATCCCGCGAACCTCCCGGGGGATCTTCTCGTCGGGCTGAAGCGCGATCCGGATGCGGGCCTTGTCGTGCGCCACACCGAGATCCACCACGTGGCCGATCTCGACACCGGCGATCATCACCGCGGAGTCCTTGACCAGACCGAGGGCGTCGCCGACGTAGAGCGTGATGACCCGCTCGTTGCGAATCGCCTTGGATCCCGCCGTCACGGCGAAGTACGCGAACAGAAGGAACAGGGCGATCGAAGCGAACCCGGCCAGGCGGGGCCAGTTATGGCTGCTGGTCCTTGCCATGTGTCGGCTATCCCCTTCCTGCACAGCGACGCCCGGAGGTCCAAGAGAACCGGCCGGGCCCGTCCATTATACGCCAAAAGTCAGAACTAGTAGGCACGCACGTGGATCTTGATCCCCTCGTCCTGCAAAAACTTGCGAATTGCCGTCTCGTCGATCTTCTCCGCGCGCGCCGCGATCACGTCGAGGCGTGTCAGAACATCACTCAGCTTCGGAATAAGCTTGCGGTTCTGCAGGTCGGCGAGGACCGGGTTCAGATTCGTCGTCAAGTCGTTGAGAGTGAATATGATTTTGTAGGCGTTCGCCTCCTTGAGGAGCGTGTCCAGGTTGATCAGGACCCGATCAATGCGCTCGTCGTTGCGTTTGAGCGTGTTGTCTAGCCTACCGGTCAAGCTGGAGACATTGTCGACCATCTGTCCGAGGGCCTGCTCCTTGCCGTCCAGCCCCAGGGCGAGGGTGTTCACGACGCGATTCAGGTTGTCGACGAGGTTGCGCTCATTCGGATCGCTCGGGTTGATCTTGTCGAGGAGGTTCATGGCCCGATCGATCAGGGGTTCGAGCTTCGTGGTGAGTTGATCGATCTCCGTCGAGAAGCCCGTCCGATCGACCGGCACCTGAAAGCCCGTCTCCACGAGCGGCGTGGTGAGCGCCTCCGGCTTGAGCTCGATGTACTTCTCGCCGAGGAGCGAGCGCGAGCGGATCAGCGCGCGCATGTCCGTGCGCAGCTCGGCGGCGCGATTGACCTGGGCATGCACGATCGCCTTGTCGTGCTTCACGTCCAGCCGCTCCACCCGACCCACCTGCACGCCCGCGACCATGAGCGCCGAGTCGGACACGATGCCGCTGGCGTCCTTGAACACCAGCGAGATCGGAATCCGATCTTCAATCTGGAAGGCCCCTGTCTGCACAGCCAGGTACGCAAGGATCCCCAGCGAGATGAGCAGGAAGATCCCCAGGACCAGCTCCGTCTTGTACACCTTGCTCGATGCCGCCATGGAAGGCTCCTTCGGCCGCGGCGGGCGGCTCGATCAGAAACCGCCGGTCTTCTTTCCCAGGTGCCCGTCGTCGCGCCGGCCGTCGTCCACCTTCTGGCCGGCCCAGTGCGACAGCTCCTCCTGGAATTTGGCGATCTGGGGCAGGAATTCCTTCGACTTGCGCGTGAACTCCTGGACGTAGGGATGCGTGCTGCTCTTGATCTGGTCCGGAGAACCGATCTCCACGATTCTCCCCCGGTGGAGGATCCCGATCCGGTCCGAGAGGTTGTAGGCGGTGAAAAGCTCGGACGTGTTGATGATCAGCGTGGCCTTGAACTCCTTCTTGATCCGCAGGAGCAGGTTGTCGATGGCCGCGCACTTGATCGGGTCGAGCCCGGCGTTGGGCTCGTCGAAGATGATGAGCGGCTTGCGCTGCACAATGGCGCGGCACAACGCCACGCGTTTCTGCATCCCGCCCGACAGGAGCGAGGGGAGCTTCCAGTGCATGTCATCCGTGAGGCCCACGGAGCGCAGGTCATCGGCCGCCCGGCGCTGGGCGTCCGCCGGCTTCACCTCGCGGTGCATCAACATGGGCCACTGCACATTCTCCAGGGCCGTGATGCTCTCGAAGAGCGCGCCCTGCTGGAACTGCATCGAGAGCCCCATCCGCAGCGCATGAAGCTGACGGTGATCCGCGTTCATGACGTCGTGCTCATCGATGAAGATCTCGCCGGAATCCGGGGCGACGATCCCGGTGAGCGACTTGATCAGCACGGTCTTTCCCGAGCCGCTCTCGCCGAGGATGCAGAGTGTTTCCCCGCGATGGACGTCCAGGTCGAGGTCGCGAAGCACGTGCAGCCCGCCGTAGCTCTTGGTGAGCCCGCGGATCCGGATCTTGATCCCCTTGTCCCGCATCTCCCGCAGGATGGGCTCCGGCGTGAGGGCGAACTCGCCCTGGAACCGCTGCACGAGGTTTTCGATCAGTCCCATCGTTCCGCGATGCCTCTTTCGGTCCCCGGGGGCGCGCTCGGACTAGACGCCCACCATGGGCCCGTTCTCCGTCCGACCGAAGAACTGCTTGAGGAAGATGTTCTCGTCGTTACGCACTTCCTTGTTCGTCCCGTAGCGGAGCAGGCTCCCCTGGTAGAGCACGCCGACGTAGTCGGCCATCTTCCAGGTCCCCTCGATGTCGTGGCTGATCACGATGAACGTGCGCCCGAGCTCCGTCTTCAGCTTCAGGATCAGCTCGTCGATCGTCGTGCACAGGATCGGGTCCAGGCCCGTCGTCGGCTCGTCGAAGAGCACGATGGTGGGATTCATCGAGAGCGCGCGCGCCAGCCCCACGCGCTTCTGCTCCCCCGTGGAAAGCTCCGTCGTGAGCTTGTGCTCGGTGCCCGGCAGCCCCACGAGCTCCAGCACCTCCGCCACACGCCGCTTGATCTCCTTGCGGTCCATGTCCGAGTGATGGACGAGGGGGAAGGACACATTGTCGAACACGTTCAGCGAGTCGAAGAGCGCCCCGAGCTGGAAGGCGAGACCCAGGTGCTTGCGCAGGGCGTACAGATCCCGATCGTTCAGCGTCGGCACGTTCCGCTCCATCACCAGGAGCTCGCCCGCGTCGGGCTTGAGCAGCCCGACGATGTGCTTGATGAACACCGATTTCCCCGTGCCGCTCGGCCCCAGGAACACCGTCGTGTGGCCGGCCAGGATGTCGCAGTTCAGGTCCTTCAGCACGCGGAGCGAGCCGAACGACTTCGAGAGGTCGCGCACCCGCACGATCGGCTCGCCCTTCTCGTAGGTCCGGAATCCGTTTTTCGAGGACAAACACGCTCCCTCTGGTTGGACCTGATCGGCCGCTACATGCCGCGCAGGCCGATTCCCCCGTAGAGCCACTCGCTCAGGAAGAAGTTGATGATGATCAGGATCGCGATGCAGTAGACCACCGCCTGGTTCGTGGCTTTCCCCACGCCGAGCGCTCCCGGCTCGCAGGTGTACCCCTTGAAGGTGCAGATGCTCACGATGAACACCGCGAGCACCCATCCCTTCACCATCCCCTTCCAGAAGTCGTCGGTGGAGATCGTGTCCAGGAGGTTCTGCATGACGGCGCCCGAGTTCACCTTGAGCTGAAGGACTGCGATCAGGTAGCCGGTGGCGAGCGTGAAGAAGTCGTTCCAGATGACGAGGATGGGGAGCACGACCATGATGGCGAGGAAGCGCGGGACGATCAGGTACCAGAACGGGTCCACCGCCTGGACCTCCATGGCGTCGATCTGTTCCTTGACGCGCATGGTGGCGATGTGGGCCGCCATGCCTGATCCCGCCTTCGCGGCCACCATGAAGGCGGCCACGGCCGGACCCAGCTCACGCACCGTGGCGATCCCGATGAAGATCCCTACGAGATTCTGCGCGCCGAGATCCCTCAGCGTCGCATAGCCCACGAGCGACGTGCTCATCCCGATGAAGGCACCCACGCTGCAAACCACGAAGAGAGACTGGATGCCGATGTTGTAGCACTCGTCGGCGAAGCGACGCAGGTTGGGCAACGTGGTGAGGCCCACGCTCAGGGTCTTGAGGACGAACAGACCGATCGCCCCCACCTCCGAGAGCACGCCGCCGAAGACCCGCCCGATGGCCTCGATGGCTCTCACCACCATGGCGTCCGCCGAATCGTGAACGTCCCCGCACGGGCCCCGCACGGCGCGGGACTCAAGTCGTGATCCATAGCAGAGACGTGAGGAAGTAATTGAGGATCAGGAACGTCGTGATGCAGATCACCACCGCGTCGTTGGCCGCGCGCCCGACACCGGCGGCTCCCCCCGTCACGTAGTACCCCTTGTAGCAGCTGATCACCGCCACCACGAGGCCGAAGACGCAGGACTTCAGGATCGCGCCGCCCACGTCGTACATCTTGAGGTAGGTCCAGAGTCCGTCCAGGAAGGCACCCTTGTTGACCCCCTCCACGTACACCGAGATCACGTAGCTACCCATGATTCCCACGAAGCAGGCGATCACGGTGAGGATCGGGCACATCGCGAAGAGCGCCGAGAAGCGCGGGATCACGAGGTACTGGATCGGATTGACCGCCATGACGTCCTGCGCGTCGATCTCCTCCTTCACGCGCATGGCGCCCAGCTCGGCGGCCATCGAGGTCCCGGCCTGAGCCGCGATCATGATCGAGGTCATCGTGGGCGACAGCTCCCGCACCATGATCACCACGACCATGCTGCTCATGAGCTTCTCCACGCCCAGCGGTCGCAGGATGTTGAGCGCCTGGATCGCCAGGATCATCCCAATCGGGGCCACGGTGCACACCACGGGGATGATGCAGGTACTCGCGACGTGGTAGGACTCGTACATGATCTCCCGCCAGAACAGCGGAGGGCGGAAGAGGAGATAGATCGCCTCGACGGCGAACAGGACGACGCGTCCCAGCTCGTCGAAGAAGGAGGTGACCGGACCGACCATATATTTGTCGAGCATTCCGTGGACCAGGAGACCCGCGCGCCGGAGCGCAGGGGCCGCCGTCCGGATCGGAGCGCGCCGCGCGGGTGCACGGCTTATGCCGATCCTGCCATCGGGTGTCTTTTGAGAAGCGGGGGCCCACTCAAAAAAGGGACAGCGACGGACCACGGCACGGGTGGAGGCTATGAGATTGCCACCGCGCGTCGGTCGAAGTGCCGAACGCGTTGATTTCCCTTTTGAAAGCACCTCTTCGTATCAAAGGGCCGGAATCCTGTCAAGGCCCCCCGGCCCCACCTTTCCCCGGATTCTCAAGGAATTCACCCATCCGGCGGTACTTCTCGTAGCGGCCGGCCACCAGGACGTCGAGCGCTACCCCCCGCACCGCTGCCAGGGCGTCCCGGAGGGCCAGGTCCACCTCCCGGGCGGCCGCTCCCGGATCCCGGTGGGCCCCGCCGGGGGGCTCCGGGACGATCCCGTCGATCACACCGAGATCGAAGATGTCCTGGGCCGTGAGCTTGAGGGCCTCGGCCGCTTCCTCCGCCCGCTCCCCCTCGCGCCAGAGGATTGCAGCGCATCCCTCGGGGCTGATCACGGTGAAGATCGCGTAGGCCTGCATGAGAATCCGGTCCGCCACGCACAGCGCCAACGCCCCGCCGCTCCCCCCTTCCCCGATGACGACGCTCACGATCGGCACCCGGAGCGCGCTCATCTCACGGAGGTTGCGGGCGATCGCCTCCGCCTGGCCCCGTGCCTCCGCCTCCGGCCCCGGCCAGGCGCCGGTGGTGTCGACGAAGGTGACGATCGGCTTACCGAAGCGCTCGCCCAGGCGCATAAGCCGCAGCGCCATGCGGAACCCCTCCGGCATCGGCATCCCCGCCCGCGCCCCCTCCCCTCCGGCGACCCGCCTCTCCCTGGCTGCCGGCTCCCCGTCCACGGGGGATCTCGAGTTCTGATGGCCGACCACGACGACCGGCGTGCCGTGGAAGCGTGCGAGCCCTCCAATGATCGCGGGATCGTCGCCGCCGAGACGATCACCGTGGAGCGGCTCGAAGTCGGTGAAGAGGAGACGGATATAATCGAGCGTGGTCGGGCGGGCGGGATGGCGGGAGAGCTGGGTTTTCTGCCAGCTCGTGAGCCCCGTGAAGATCTTGCGGCGAAGCTTCTCCGCCCTGGCTTCGAGGGAGCGGAGCTCAGCCAGGGCGCCGGGCCGCCCCGGAGCGACCCGGCGAAGCGCGTCGATCCGCTCCTCGAGCTCCACGAGCGGCTTCTCGAAGTCCAGGCAGGGCTTCATATCAGGTAGGGTCGGTCCTCGCTACGCCCGGGAACGGCGCGCGAAGGTCTCCAGCGCCCTGCGCCGGATCTCCTCCCGCGCGCGCGAGGGGGCGAACCACGGGATGTCCGGATCGGCGCGGAACCAGGTGAGCTGCCGCTTCGCGTAGCGACGCGTCGCCTTCTTCATTTCCGCCACCGCCGTATCGAGCGCGCGCTCCCGGCGCAGCACTTCGCCCATCTGCTTGTATCCGAGCGATCGCAGGGGTCGCAAGTCGAGGCCGTAACCGCGGGCGACGAGACCGTGCACCTCCTCCAGGAGTCCGCGCGCCATCATGTCGTCGCAGCGTGCCTCGATCCGGGCGTACAGGGACGGCCGATCCTCCGTGAGGCCGATCCACACCGGATCGTACCGTCTGCCCCGCCGGCCATGCGCCGCATGATGCGCCGAGAGCGGCCGGCCCGTGATCTCCTGGACCTCGAGGGCCCGCGTCATCCGGTAGACGTCGGTTCCGTGGATGCGCCGGGCGGTCTCCGGGTCCACCGCCTCCAGTTGCCTGCGAATCGCGTCCACCCCTTCACGCGCGAGCCGCTCGGCGATCCGGAGCCGGACCTCCGGATCGCTCTCGACGCCCGCCGCCAGTCCCTCCAGCAGCGCCCGCACGTACAACCCGCTGCCACCGGCGATCACCGGGACGCGCCCGCGCCCCGCGATGGCCTCGATCGCCGTCGCGGCGAGCTCGGCGTAGCGCCCCGCGCTGAAGGACTCGTCGGGCTCGGCCACGTCGAGCAGGTGGTGGGGCACCCGGGCGCGTTCCTCAAGCGTGGGTTTCGCGCTCCCGATGTCCATGCCGCGGAACACCTGGATGCTGTCGGCGCTCACGATCTCGCCGCCGAGCTCCTCCGCGAGATCCAGGGCAAGTGCCGTCTTCCCGACGGCGGTGGGGCCGACGACGACCAGGACGCGGATCCGCTCTCTCATGTGCGCCGGAACATGCGCTCGAGATCGCCGAGCGCCAGGCGAACGGCGACCGGGCGCCCGTGGGGGCAGGTGCCCGCCCCCGCCGTGCCGACCATTTGATCGAGGAGGGCGCGCGCCTCGGCTTCCGAAAGCCGCCGCCCCGCGCGCACGGCGGCGTGGCACGCGATCGTCGCGAGCGCCAGACGCAGTGCACGTTCCACCGCGCCGGGGCGATCGTCCTCCACCGCCTCGTCCGCGACGGCCGAAAGCGCCCCTTCAATCCGGTCCTCGCGCAGCACGGCCGGGGCCGTTTTCACGGCCACGGTGTTCCCGCCGAAGGGCTCGAACTCGAAGCCGAGCCGCGCAAGCGCCTCCCGCCGGGTCTCCAGTCGTGCGCGCCGGGCGGGTGACAGCTCGATCGTCCTGGCCACGAGCAACCGCTGTGCGGGGACTTCGCCGACCTCCGCCAGGGCGCGCAGCCGCTCGAAAACCACCCGCTCGTGCGCGGCGTGTTGGTCCACGAGGAGGATTCCCTCCTCCGCCTCGAAAATCAGGTAGGTATCGTGAGCCTGCCCGAGGTAGCGCAGGGGCGGCGCGGGGGCCCCGGCCATGGTTTCGCCGAGGAGCGCCGCCTCCGCCGTGACTGCCGTGCCCGCGGCGGTCGCCGCCGCGCCCAGCCAGACGTCGCCCGGAGCCGGGGCTCGCCGGAAGAATCGTTCCAGGGATTCCTGCACCCGCTCGGCGTGCAGCGGGCCCGCCACACCGGTCGTCCCGGGTTCCGGAGATCGCGACGCGCCCACCCCCGGCAGGGGCGACCAGTGGCGGAGTGCGGCCAGGATCGCGCGGCGTACCAGGTCGTGGACCACCCGCGCATCACGGAAGCGAACCTCGAGCTTCGCGGGGTGCACGTTCACATCGACGGCGTCGGGCGGAAGGTGCAGGTAGAGCACCGCCGCGGGGAAACGGTCGGCCGGGATCGCTTCGCGGGCCGCCGAGACCAGCGCGTGGTGAAGCGTCCGATCGCGCACCGGGCGGTCGTTCACGAAGAGGTGGATCGCCCGCGCGGCGGCGAAGGTCCGGTCGGGCGGGGAGAGGAAACCGCTCGCCGCGATCCCCCAGGCTTCCAGCTCGAAGGGGAGAAGCCCGGCGCGGAAATCGGGGCCCATCACGTCCGCGATGCGTTCGGCGCGGGAGGCGGCGGGCCGGACCTCGAGGACGACGCGATCCCCCTGGCGCAGGGAGAAACCCGTCCCGGGGCGCGCGAGCGCGATCCGCTCGATCGCATCGGCCACGTGGGAACCCTCGACGCCGGCGCTCTTGAGGAACTTGAGGCGCGCGGGCGTGTTGAAGAAGAGGTCGGCGACCTCGACCAGCGTGCCGGACGGCGCACCCGCCTCCCCTTCCCGCTCGATGGCGCCCCCCGCGATCGCGATCTCGGTGGCGGTGGGATCGCCCGCGCGCCGCGTGACGAGGCGCATGCGCGAGACGCTCGCGATGCTCGGGAGCGCCTCGCCGCGGAATCCATACGTGGCGACGGCGTGCAGGTCGGTAAGGTCGCGGATCTTGCTCGTCGCGTGGCGTGCGAGAGCGGCGCGGGCGTCCTCGGGTCCCATCCCCTCCCCGTCGTCCGAGACCCGGATCAGGCGGCGACCGCCTTCCCGCGTCTCGATGCGGATCTCGCGGGCCCCCGCGTCGAGCGCGTTCTCGACGAGCTCTTTCACCACGCTGGCCGGGCGCTCCACCACCTCGCCCGCCGCGATCTGGTTGACCAGGGTGTCGGGTAGAAGCCGGATTTTCACGGTCATGGGCGGACCTCGCCGGAATACTTGAAAAAAACCGGGGCCGCGGGAGACGCCGCCGCCCGCAGGCCTCGAGACCGATCGGAACGCTGTGCCACACCAAACTATGTCATCCGGCCGGCCACCCCGAAGGAGGATCGCGGAAGAGGTCCGGCGGCCCGCCTTTCTCCTTGACAAATATGTCGCATGCCGCATAGTGGGACCTGGTTCCTGGAGCGTCCGGCCCACCTGGCACTCTAGTCATTCCACGGAAACCTTCGTCATGATGATCGAGACGGCGCCCCGCCGGCGCAAGTCCGACTTTATCATCGGTGCCAGTCCGCCGATCAAGAAAGTCCTGGATCAGATCAGCGCCGCCGCTTCCACGACGGTCCCGGTTTTCCTGCTCGGGGAGAGCGGGACCGGCAAGGAGCTGGTGGCGCGAACGATCCACGTGACGGGCTCCCGCTCGGACGGCCCTTTCCTATCCATCCACTGTGGCGTCATTCCCGACGTGCTGCTCGAGGGGGAGCTGTTCGGATTCCCCGAGGACAACCCGCTCGCGCGGTTCACCCGCGGCGCGGGCCTTCTCGCCGAGGCGGCCAACGGGACGATCTTCCTCGACCAGGTGGAATCGATTCCCCGCAAGCTTCAGTCGCGACTCCTGTCGGTGCTCACGGGCCTGGAGCCCATGGGATCGCCCGAGCACCAGGCCCCACCCCCCCGACTCATCGCCGCGTCCGCCAAGGAGATCGTGCAGGGCCCGCGCGAATCGGGAATGGATCCGGAGCTGGCGCGGAGCCTGCGCGCGTTCACGATGGAGCTTCCACGCCTGCGGGATCGCGGCGACGATGTCCAGCTCCTCGCCGCCCACTTCCTCAAGACGTACGCTGCCGAGGCGCGCTCCGGCGTGAAGGGGTTCGCGGCCGACGCGCTCCAGCGCATGCGCGAGTATCCCTGGCCCGGGAACGTGCGCGAGCTCGAGAACAAGGTGCGGCAGGCCGTGCTGATGGCGCGCGGCGAGCACATCGGCGCCGACGACCTCTTCCTCCCGCAGGTGTCCGGACCCGAGCTCGTTCCCTCCTTCAAGGACGCCAAGCGGCAGTTCGAGAAGCAGTACATCTCCCAGGTGCTGCGCGAGAGCCGGGGAAACATCAGCCGCGCGGCCCGCCTGGCCCAGAAGGATCGGAAGGACTTCTACGACGTCATGCGGCGCAACGGGATCGACCCGCGGTCCTTCCGCGGACGCAGTGGCCCCGACTCCTGACGCGCCCCGCATAGGCATTCTCCGGCGCCCCTCGCGGGCGCCGTCGTTTTTCATGCGCCGCGCGCCGCCGGCGCGCGCTTCACGCGACCCGCGGGATGCAGACGGGAGGAAGGGGCAGATACGTCGCGGTGAATCCCCGCCCGAGCTGCGCCTCCGCTTCCGCAAAGGCCGCCTCCACCGTGGGGAACGGCTCGAATCCGAGCCGCCGCGCGACCTCCGGATCCTCCGGCCCCGCGAGGAACATGCGCGAGAGATGGCGCGAGGGGAAGACGCGCGCGTTCCACATGAAGAACGGGTGCACGCCGTGGAAGCCGAAGGCATGGCGGTACTTGTGGACGTACTCGGGGCGGTGGGCGAAGTCGTCGCTGAAGGTATCCCATGCGTCGAAGGGATCGGCCGAGCCCGGGATCACGGATTCGTAGAACTCGGGGTAGGACGGGTGGTGGATGCGGTTCCAGCGCGGGCGGCAGGGGCTCGCGAGGATCAGGATCCCCCCTTCCCGCACCAGCGGCTTTCCCTGGTACAGGCCGAACGAGTACGCGAGCCCCAGGTTGTGCACGAGGAGGGGATTCATCACCGATAGCTTCGAGTAGGGATCGGCGTCGGGAAGCCCGATCAGCAGGACATCGGTCTGTCCCTGCACGTCGACGACGAGCTGCTCGTTCACCCTCTCCAGGATCCGCGCGTGTACCTGCTCCACGTCCCCGGCGTGCACGACCGCGAGGCGTGCGGGGATTTCGTTCGTGAGGACGGACTCCACCTGGAACATCTTGCGCCCTTTGCGGGCGAGCTCCCCGGCGAGCAGCCGCCCCATCTCCCACAGGATCTTCTGGAAGGCCGACCGGTGCGCGTCCATGATCGAATGGCCGGCGGACGGGAACGGCCGGTGGTGGTGGCGGATGCTGCGGAAGCTCGAGAGCCCGACGACGGTCGACTTCCAGCCTCCGTTCATCGGGGTCGGCGTGATGTTCACGTAGATGAAAAGGTCGGACTCCAGGACGGCGCGGTTCACCTCCACCTCGACCCCGCGCGCGGTCTCGCCGAGGAAGACGAGCCCGTCGGGATCCTCCGCGTCGTGGCAGGAGAGACGCTGGGGCCCCCAGAGCAGCGGGATGGTGGGCCCGAGTATCGTCGCCAGCTCCCGCCGCGTCCACTTGCGGTGGAGCGCGTTCGCGCAGAGGAGCCGCACGTCCCGGAGCGATACCCCGGCTTCGAGCAGCTCCCCCAGGATCAGCGGGATGGCCATCTCGCGGAAGTCGGGCCCCGCCATCGGGGTCACGGGGAGCGTCGGGTCGTCGAAGGCGATCGTGACGCGGGCCCCGGATCCAACGAGCTTTCCGAGCGGCTCGTGGCCCATGGGGTCGCGGAGGGCCTCCCGCAGAGCGGCTTCGGGATCGGCGAGGGCTGCGAGCGGTGGCGGCGCCTGGATCGTGCGGGTGCCCTCGGGGAGGCGCACGTCGATCCGGGTATCGCCGAAGGCAATGGCCGCGGTCGGGCTCATGAGGCCTTCTTCTCGACCCGACGGACGATCCGC
>JBGPLH010000057.1:0-13147 GCA_041486365.1 Thermodesulfobacteriota bacterium
CTGATCTTCGAGCGCCCCTACTTCATCTACCTGGCGAACTTCCTCGTCGACGGCGGCATCGCGCTCGGCGCGTGGTGGACCTGGCGGCTCACGAGTCCGCTCGCGGCCGGCGCTGCCGCGGCCGGCGCCGCGACAGGAGGTACGCTCTCCGAGGGGAGCCGCCGGATCCTCGACGCGGTCGGCGACGCGTTCCTCCCGCCGGGCGGCGCCTTCGCGCAGGGGGCGGATGCCATCGGGCTGGCGCGGAAAGTGGAATCGCACATCGCGCAGGCCTTCCCGCTGGGACTCCCGGCGGTGGCTGCCCTGCTCCACTGGGTCGATTGGCAGCCGATCCTCTTTCACCTGACGCCGCACCGGCTCCACACGCTGCCCCTGGAGGAGCGCGTGCGGATCCTCGAGGCGATGGAGCGCAGCGGGCTCCTCGCGCGCCGGCAGACGGCCGTGACGCTCAAGCTCTTCCTCGGGCTGCACGCCTATCGGGACCCCGCGGTCGCGCGGCAGGTGGGATTCGATCGGTCCTACCTCGACGCGAAGATTCACGCCGCGGCGGATCGGCGGAAAGCCGGCGGGAAGGGGCCCTTCCCCGTGCCCCAGGCCCCGCCCGGCCCGGGAGGGAGATAGCCGTGCCGGCCTACGACGGGGCCCTTCTCTCCGCGGACCACACGATCCAGGCCGACGCCGTGATCGTCGGCACCGGCGCGGGCGGCGCCGTCGCCGCGGCGGAGCTGGCCGCCGCCGGGCTGCGCGTCGTGATGATCGAGGAGGGGAGCTACCACACGGGGCAGGACTTCCGGGGCGATCCGAAGGAATCGATCGATCTTCTGTACCGCGACGGTGGGCTCACCGGCACGCTCGGTCGCCCGCCGATCCCCGTCCCCCTCGGTCGCTGCGTGGGCGGCACGACGACGATCAACAGCGGCTCCTGCTACCGGACGCCCGATTCGGTCCTCGCGCGCTGGGAGCGCGAGTTCGGCCTGGAAGGCGCGACCGATCTGGACGAGCACTACCAGGCCATCGAGAAGGACCTCTCGATCAAGCCGGTGCCAGACGCGATCTACGGCCCGCAGCACGGGCGGGTGGAGGAGGCCTGCGGGCGGCTCGGCTGGAAGGGGAGCCGGATCCCGCGCAACGAGCACGGCTGCCTCGGCTCGGGCGTGTGTGCCTTCGGCTGCACCTCCGACGGCAAGATGGCGATGTCGGTGAGCAAGGTGCCGGAGGCGATCGCGCACGGGGCGGAGCTGTGGGTGCACGCGCGCGCGGAGCGAATCCTGCGGCACGGCACACGCGTGCTCGGCGTGGCCGCGCGCACACGGGACTCCGCGGGCGAATCGCGCACGCTCATCGTCACCGCGGGGCTCACCGTGATCGCCTGCGGCGCGCTGCTCACACCCGCGCTGCTCCAGGCGTCGGGAATCACCGGGCCCTGGATCGGGCGCAACCTGCACCTGCACCCCGCCACCCGTGTCGTGGCGCTCTTTCCGGAGGAGATCGACGGCTGGAAGGAGGTTCCGCAGGCCTACAACATCGACGAGTTCGTGGAGCAGGGCGTGTTCATCCAGGGGCAGGCGGTGCCGCCGGAGCTGCAGGCCGCCGTCGTCCCGGGCTTTGGCCACGCGCACAAGGAGCGCATGGCCGGCTTCCGCCGCTTCGCGAGCTTCGGCGCGCTCGTGAGCGACGAGTGCTCCGGGCGCGTGTTCGCGCGGCCGGGCAACCCGCAACCGATCGCCTGGTACCAGATGGGTGCGCGGGAGACGCAGAAGCTCCTCTTCGGGATCGCGCGCACCGCGGAGGCGTTTTTCGAGGCGGGAGCCCGGGAGGTCTACAGCGGCGTCGCGGTGGAGCCGATCCTGCGGAGCAAGCGCGACGCGCACGCTCTCGAGCGGCAGCGCATCCACGCCTCGCGCATCGAGGTCATGGCCTTCCACCCCATGGGCACCGCCCGCGCGGGCGCGCCGAACCTCGCGGCCTGCGATCCCTGGGGACGTCTGCACGGGTACCAGGGCATCGCGGTCGCCGACGGCTCGCTCTTCCCCACCTCGAACAAGATCAACCCCCAGCTCACGATCATGGCGCTGGCCCGCCGGGCCGCGCGGCACTGGGTGACCTCGCGGTAGGTGACCCGCTTTCGCCTTTAGTTTCCCGGAGCGACCCTACCGTCCTGGGTGTCTAGCGAATCGGTGCCAGGCATGACTTATTGACTTGAGACTTCTGGCCTCTCGTCCGCATGCTTCACGCCGTGCTCTCCGCAGCGCTCCTCAAAAGTCAATAAGTCATGCCTGACCCCATTTCGCGCCTTTGACTCCCATCGGAACGGATGTCGGTTCCTCGTTCCTTGACGTCGATACGTCACCTGTGGAATATGAACGCAGGGTTGTGAGAGGCTGGGAGCGCGGGGTCTGCTTCGGGTGCCGTCGCGACCCGGTGGTCGCGATGGGCCGGCGGCGTCGTTGCACGCTGACCGGCATTTGTTTTTCCCGATCCATGTCGCCGGGCCCGCAGGCGGGAGCCGGTGCGCATCGTCGAGGAAGCTCCGAGCCACTCCCCTGGATGAATCGCGACCGAAGAGACGCTACCATCCACGCGTCCCGCGCCACCGAGAGGACAGGCTTTGGTTTCCCCGACGGACGTTCCCCAGAGCATCGTGCTGCGACACGTCTCCCGACACTACCACCGCGGGGCGGACGAGGTCCGCGCCCTGGACGACGTGTCGCTCTCGATCCCGGCGGGGAGCTTCGTGGCCTTCATGGGCCCTTCGGGCTCGGGCAAGTCGACCCTCCTGAACCTGGTGTGCGGGATCGACCGCCCCACCGCCGGCGAGGTGATCGTCGCCGGGCAGCGCCTGGACGTGATGAGCGAAGACCGGCTCGCCCGGTGGCGCGCGCGGCACGTCGGGTTGATCTTCCAATTCTTCAATCTGATCCCGGTCCTCTCCGCCCGCGAGAACGTGGCGCTTCCGCTCCTTCTGGTCGATCTCGACCGCGGCGAGCGGCGGCGCCGCGCCGAGACGGCGCTTCGGGTCGTCGGCCTCGAGGGTCGGGCCGATCACACGCCGGCGATGCTCTCGGGCGGCGAGCAGCAGCGGGTGGCCATCGCGCGCGCGATTGTCTCGGACCCCGATCTCCTGATCGCCGACGAGCCGACCGGTGACCTCGACGCGAAGAGCGCGGAGGAGGTCCTGGACCTCCTGCGGACGCTCCGGCGGGAGCTGGGCAAGACGGTCGTCATGGTCACCCACGATCCGCGCGCCCTGCGGTTCGTCGACCACGCCTACCACCTCGACAAGGGGCTCCTGCTCGAGGGTCACGCCGCCGAGCGCGCCCGGGCCGCTTTGGATCTCGGGCTCGGCCGCGAGCCCGGGGGCGGGCAGGGCCTCGGATCGGCGGCGCCGTGACCTATCTTGCCCTGGTCCGGGCCAATCTCCGCCGGAACCGCCTCCGCACGGCGCTCACGGGCGTTGCCGTGGCCCTGGCCACGCTGCTCGTGTGCCTGCTCCTCGCGATGCCGGCGGGCCTGGATGCCTTCGTGAGCCGCGTGGCCAGCAACACGCGCGTCTCCGTGATAAACCGGGCCGGGCTCGTCTACTCGATGCCCTACTCCCTGGTGCGGAAGATCCGCGGCCTTCCCGGGGTGGCCGACGCGATGGCCGTCGTGTGGTACGGCGGCGCTTACGAGGAGCGCGGAAAGCTCACCTTCCCGAGCTTCGCCGTGGAGGCGGACCATTTCGGCGGCGTGTACCCGGACTATCACATCCCGCCCGCCGAGCTCGCCGCCTTCCGCCAGTACCGCGACGGCGCCATCGTGGGGCGGGCCACCATGCGGGTCTACCACTGGCGCATCGGCCAGCGCGTCACGCTGCGCAGCGCCATCTGGCCCGTGGATCTCGATTTCCGGATCGTGGGTGAGATCCCGAACGCGGACCTCGGCGCCTTCTACATCAGCCGCGAGTACCTCGACCAGGCGCTTCAGGCGAAGGGGCTGCCGGGCCTCGGGATCGCGGGACTCATCTGGGTGCGCGTGGCGCAGCCGGAGGCCGTGAAGAGCGTCATGCGCATGGTGGACGATCTATCGCGGAACAGCGACGCGCCCACCTCGTCCCAGACCGAGAAGAGCTTCTTCTCGAGCTTCCTCGCCACGCTGAAGGACTTCATGACCATCATCATGGCGGTGACCGCGCTCGTGTCGCTGTGCATCGTGTTCATCGCGGCCAACACGGCCTCCCTCGCGGTGCGCGAGCGGTCCGCGGAGATCGCCCTGATGAAGGCCCTGGGATTCGGCCGCCGCCCGATCTTCTCGCTCCTGCTCGTCGAGACCGTGCTCCTCTGCGCCCTCTCGGGCGGCGCGGGCGTGGCCCTCGCCGTGGGGATCACGACGGCCCTGCGGGTCTTCGCGGGCCGCATCCCGGAGCTCGGACCGCTGGGAGCCTTCTACGTGACGGGCCCCGTGATCGCCCTGGGGCTCGGGCTGGCGCTCCTCGTGGGCGTCGTGTCGGGGCTCGCTCCCGCCTGGGGCGCGGCGCGACGGCCCGTGGCCGAGACGATGCGAGAGGTGTTCTGACCGATGGCCCTCCCGATCTCCTACCCGCTCCGAAACCTCGCCGCCCGGCCCGGCCGGACGCTGCTCACGGGCGGCGTCGTGGCTCTCGTCGTGGTGGCCTGCACGCTGTTCCTCGGACTCATCTCCAGCTTGAAGCGAACGCTCGTCGCCAGCGGCGACCCGATGAACCTCGTGGTGCTGCGCAAGGGATCGACGAACGACGGCGCGAGCCAGATCGACCTCGACGCCTACCGCTCCATCCGGTACCTCGAGGGCATCGCGCCGGACGCCACGGGGCGTCCGCTGATCTCGCCCGAGCTGGTCGTGCAGCCCTTCTTCCGCACCCTGGACGGCGGGCGCGAGAACGTGCTCGTGCGCGGGGTGGAGCCCATCGCGCTGGACGTGCACCGGGGCGTGCGAATAGTCCAGGGGCGCATGATCCGGCCGAGCAGCGGAGAGGCGGTGGTGGGTCGCGCCGTGAGGGGCCGTTACGAGGGGGCGCTGCTCGGGGACACGCTCCTGTTCGGCAACGGCCGCTGGAAGGTGGTGGGGGTGCTCGAGGCGGACGGCGCGAGCTTCGAGAGCGAGGTCTGGGTGGACGTCCGCGAGCTGGCGCGCGACGCGCGGCGCCCCTACCCTTACTCGGGCATCCGCCTGCGCGCGGCGTCGGAGGCCGACCTCGTCCGGCTCGCGGACCGGATCGCCGCCGATCCGCGCTACGCGCTGGAGGCCCAGCGCGAGATCGACTACTACGAGGCCCAGTCCGAATCGGCCAACGTCCTCTATTACTTCGTCGTCGGGATCGCCATCCTCGCCGGACTGGGCGCGGGCTTCGGCGCCTCCAACACCCTGTACGCGGCCGTGCGCTCACGCACCCGGGAGATCGGCACGCTCCGGGCGCTGGGCTTCTCGCGCGGCGCGATCCTGCTCGCCTTCGAGACGGAGGCGGTCGTGCTCGCGCTCGGCGGGTTCGCCCTGGGCGCCCTGCTCTCGCTCCTCGCGACGGCGGCGCTCCAGGCCTGGCTGGGCGGTGTGGCCTTCGGGTCCACGACGTTCACCACGAACGTCGTCACGCTGCGCGTGAGCAGCGGCGATCTCCTCGCCGTGCTCGGGCTGGCCTCCGCCATCGGCCTGCTGGGCGGGCTGGGGCCCGCGTGGCGGGCCGCGCGCATGCGCCCCATCGAAGCGCTCCGGAGGGCTTGACATGGATCACCCTGCATCAGACCTGAAGCGCTCGGACGTGAAGCGGGCGGAGCGGATCCGGGAGGACCTCGCCTCCCTGAAGCTCGACCGCGAGGGGGAAGCGGCGCGACCCGTCCAGCCGCGGCGCTGGATTACGACCGGGCTCATCCTCGCGGTGGGCCTCGCCGGCTTCGGCCTGTACCGGGCCCTCTCGGGGAGCGTGGCTTCCGTCGAGGTGGTTCCCGTCCAGACCCTCACCCCCGGTGGTCTCCGGTCCCTGCCCGTCCTCTCGGGATCGGGCTACCTGGTGCCCGCCCAGGAGAAGATCGCGATCGGCGCCCGCGTGCCGGGACGGATCGAGAAGTACCTCGTCGAGGAAGGGCAGCGCGTGCGCAAGGGCGACGCGCTCGTCCAGATCGAGGACGGCCCCTACCGGAGCACGGTGGAGGAGCGGACGGCGGCGCTGACCTCCGCCCGGGCGCAGCGCGCCTTCGCCGAGTCGGAGCTGGTCCGCGCCCAGCGCCTCTACCAGGCGCGAATCCTCGCGCGCGATCAGTACGAGCGGCGCGAGAGCGAAGCGAGGGTGGCCCGCGCGCAGGTGCAGCAGGTCGAGGCCGCGCTCGAGCGGGCGAAGGTCGACCTCGGGGACACGATCGTGCGGGCGCCCACGGACGGGATCGTGCTGGAGAGGACGAAGCGCCCCGGCGAGGTGGCCGTGCCCGGCGGCTTCGCGGGGTCGGGCGATCTCCTGAGCCTCGCGGATCTCGCCGAGATCCGCGCGGAGCTCGACGTGAACGAGGCGGACCTTCCCCAGGTCCGGCTCGGGCAGCGCGCGGAGGTCACCCCCGACGCATTCCCCGACGCCCGCTACGCGGCCTCGGTGGTGGAAATGGCTCCCCAGATCAACCGGGAGAAGGGGACGCGCAAGGTCGAGGTGCGCGTGCTCGAGCCCGATGATCGGCTCCTTCCCGACATGAGCGCGCGGGTCACGTTCCTGGCCGAGGCGCCCGCGATGAAGGGCGGCGGCGTCCTCGTCCCCTCCACCGCGCTGCGGCGGGAGGCGGTGGGCAACGGCGCCTTCGTGTGGATCGTCGAGCGCGGTCACGCCCGCAAGAGGCCCGTCGAGGTCGGGATGATCGCGGGAGACCGCGTGCTGGTCCGCTCGGGCCTGCGGGCGGGCGAGCAGGTGATCGTCGGCGCCCCCCCCGGCCGCGACGGCCAGCGGGTCGAGGTCGCCCGATAGGCCCGGAGGTCTCGCGCCCGCAGGCTCACCCCGAGGGCGGGCCGTCCTGACGAGGCGCGAGCCGACGCATTCTGCCGGGAGGTCTCGCGCCCGAAGGCTCATCCCGAGGGCGGGCCGTCCTGACGAGGCGCGAGCCGACGCAGTCTGCCAGGAGGTCTTGCGATGGCGGGAGGGAAGCGGCGCGAAGGCGACCGGATCGCCCTCGTCCTGGCGGGCGGCGGGGCCCGGGGCGCCTACGAGGCGGGGATTCTCTCCTGGGTGTTCGACACGCTCCCGAAGAAGCTCGGCCATCCCGTCCACTTCGACATCTGCACCGGGACCAGCGTCGGCGCCATCCACGCCTGCTACGTCGCCGCGGCGCAGGGCGAGGAGGACGCGGGTGAGCGGCTCACGCAGATCTGGAAGTCGCTCAACTTCGAGTCGGTCTACAAGGTGGGCCCCACGGACGTGGTGCGCATCCCCTGGCGCCTCATCGGCCTGGGGCGGCTGGGAGAGCTGATCCCGTCCTCGCGTCCCGGCGCCCCCGATCGCCTGGCCGGGCTGCTCGACACCTCCGCGCTCGAGGAGCAGGTCCTCGATCAGATCCCCTGGCGGCGAATCCGGGAGAACATCGACGAGGGGAAGATCGAAGCGCTCGCCGTGACCGCCACGGAGATCGCCACGGGCCGCTCGGTGGTCTTCGTGGATCACCGCGAGAAGGGCGCCCTTTCCTGGGCGACCGATCCCTTCGTGATCGCCCGCACCGCGCGGATCGGCCCCGCCCACGCCCTCGCTTCCGCGGCGATGCCGCTCGTGTTCCCCGCCGTCCGGATCGGCCGGGCCTACTACGCCGACGGCGGGCTGCGCCTGAACACGCCGCTCGCGCCGGCGCTCCGGCTCGGCGCGGACCGGGTTTTCGTGGTCGGGCTGCGCTACCCGTTCACGCCCGAGGAGGAGGACGCGCGGGCCCGGCGACGGGAGCGGGGTTACGTGAGTGCGGTGTACCTGGCCGGCAAGCTGCTGAACGCCCTTCTGATCGATCGCATCGAGTACGACGTCGACCGGCTGCGCCTTTTCAACGCGATCCTGGAGAAGGGACTCGAGAAGTACGGGGCCGGCTTTCTCGAGCAGATCAACGAGCCGATCGTCGAGCAGCGCAGCGCGCCTTACCGGATCGTGCGCGACCTCTACCTGCGCCCTTCCCGGGACCTCGGCGAGATAGCCGACGAGTGCCTCCGCCACCGGCCGCGCAGCCGCAACGTGCGGACCTGGCTCTCCCGCAACATCGCCCGATACGCCGCCCGCGGCGCGCTGGGCGAGGCGGATCTCCTCTCCTACCTCTTCTTCGACAAGTGCTACGCGGAGCATCTGATCGCACTCGGCCGCAAGGACGCCGCCCGGGAGACCGACGCGTTCGTGGAATTCTTCTCCTGAGCCCCCCGTCGCGCGCCGGGATTTCGCTCGACCCCGGCCCCCGGATGCGGTATAAATCGTGGCCTGACATTCTCCCGGGGCGACGGCCCCGAACCGCCGATCCAGTCCATCCGCGCATCGGCCGCGAGCCTTCTTGACCGATATCATCCAGGATCTGTCCGCCGCCGACACGTGGCTCTTCCACCTCGTGAACGGGGGCCTTCAGAACGCCTTCTTCGACGTCGTCATGCCCTATATCACCCGCGTGCGGCACTGGCGGATCCCCATGGGAATCTTCTGGGCGGGCCTGTTCTTCCTGGGCGGCAAGCGCGGGCGGATCGTGGCGTTGCTGCTGATTCCGGCCATCGCTCTCTCCGATGTCGTGGGAGCGCGCGTGATCAAGCAGATCATCTTCCGGCTGCGCCCCTGTCACGCCCTCGACAGCGCGCACGTGCTCGTGGGATGCATGCGGTCCTCGTCCCTGCCGTCGATCCACGCCCTGAACATCTTCACCGGCGCGACGGTGATCGCGGGTTTCTACGGAACGCGGGCGCGTCTCCTCGTCTTCGCAATCGCCGCCGTGGTGGGCTTCTCGCGGGTCTACGTCGGCGCCCACTACCCGCTCGACGTGCTGGCGGGAGCGATGATCGGTATCGCGTGGGGGATGACCCTGGTGTGGGGCTGGCGGCTCGCGAACGCCAGGGCGGCCGTGCCCTTTCTCCGACCCCGCCAGGAGCGCGCCTGAGGGGCCAACCTTGTGCCCCGCGAAACCCAAGGCCGCCGGCTCACGCCGACGGCCTTTCGATTCCCGCGGATCCGCGCGGAAGGACTCCGCGCGCCCAAGCGCCGCAGGCTCAGTACTCGACGAGCAGCATCGCGGTCGCGCGTTGCTCGAAGATGTCCTGCCGGCCGATCGCGCGCTCGTAGGAACCGCCGAAGGAGACGTGCTTGTTGAAGGGGATCCGGGCGCCCCAGGCCATGGTGGTGAGGTCGGCCGAACGGATCTTGCGTGATCCGAGGTTCGCCACGTCGGCCCCCTCGAAGGGCGCCTTGCCCAGCGCGGTGATCGCGGTCTGCAGGGGCAGCGTGCCGATCGTGGTGTGCACCGGCGTGCTCCCGTCGCCCCCGTCGGTCCAGTGCAGGCCGTTCCATTCAACGAAGGGGACGAAGTGATCGTGGACGGCGTAGTCCACGTGGACGTTGTAGAAGATCGACGCGCTGTCCCTGTCGCCATTGATCGGAAGCTGCCAGCCGACGTCGGAGATGACGTGGAAGTCTTCGTAACCCCAGGCGGCGGACACGCCGGGGATGATCACGCCGTCGCCGTAACCCTGGTAGACGTCCTCGCTGCCGAGCGGCACCTCGAAGCGCAGGCTCGGCGAGAGGATGAAGTGATCCTCCGGGCGATCGATGAGCGCGTACTTGAAACCCGCAGTGATGTCCATCAGCTTGCTCTGGTCCTTCAGCAGCCGCTTGCCTCCCAGCCGGAGTTGCGGCTGGAAGAAGGCGATACCGTCCTTCGTCGCGATGAACGCCAGCCGATCGGTGATCGCCAGGCGGGCCTGCAGGGCGAGCACGGTGACGTTTCCGCCGTCGAAGACCGAATCCTCGGGGAAGCCGTGCCACAGCGTCGCGAACTGCAGGCCGGTGGTGATGAAGGGATCCTCGAACAGATAGGGGAACGACATCGGGGCGATGAATCCCTCATATCGTCCGTGGCGATCACATCCGCCGAAATCCGGGAACCACGTCGGGCAGTTCTTCTTCGGCGGCGTCCCGACGGACGACGCGGACACGGTGGCGCTCGGGGGCTTCGTAGCGGCTGCGGGGACGACCCCGATCCACGCCGCGAGGACCCCGACAGCGATTGCCGCGATCCCCCGCGCGAGCACGTGTCGCGAGTGACGCTGAGCCATGTCGACCTCTCCCATGCAGACGGAACAGCCGACAGGTGCCTGTGTCGGGAATAGCCGCGGCCCGTGTTCCGCCGCACCCCGGGCCATGCAACCCCTGTGCCTTCGGACACTTGGATGTGCATCGAGGCCTTGAGGCCCAAGAGACCGTCACTTTTCGAAGTACATAGGGAAGTGTCCGGCGCGTGAAGGCGCAGGACTTGTGCGCCGAAGAGGGGTCCTGCTGCAAAAATTAGGAGCGGGAGGAAGAGCGGGCCTTCGTGCTCCCCAGGCCCGAAAGACGGCCCCCGAGGCCGCGGGCGGGGGTGCGGGTGCGGCTCTCGACCCGGGAATCCGGCCGGCTCAACCTCCGGCCCGATCCGGCCGAAGAATCAGGATGACCCGACGGCCGCCCGGGGTGCATCCCTGAACGGCCGTCCGCGGCAAGCCCCGGAGGCTTCCTTGAACCGACCAGCTCCCAAGCGACGGATCGTGGTCGCGGATGACACACGATTCTGGCGCGAGAAGATCTGCCGTCTCCTCGAACCGGCAGACCACCGCGTGGTGGCCGTGGACAACGGGGACGAAGCGATCCGCCTGTGCCTCGATCCGACGCGGCCGGTGGATCTCCTGATCCTCGATCTCGTCATGCCCGGAACCGACGGGTTCGAAGTGGCCCGCACGCTGCGCGGCCGCAGGCTCACGTCGGATCTCCCCATCGTCGCCGTCACAAGCCTTTTCAAGAAGGACGACTTCCCGAACGGCCCGAAGGCCCAGGGGTTTGACGCGGTCCTCGAGAAGGCCGCGAGTCCCGACCAGTTCATGTTCATCTTCAACAAGTATTTGAACCCCGACGTCCCCGCGCGCCGCCCCGCCCAGCGGCTCGCGACTTTCCTTCACGCCACCCTCCGCGGCGCCGACGGCCGCGAGGCGCGCTGCGCCATCACGAACCTCTCCCGGTCCGGGGCCTTCGTGAGCACGGCGACGCTCCTGGACGCGGGAAGCGCGGTCTCGCTCTCGTTCGCATTGCCGGAGGGGCCCACTGTGAAGACGAGGGCGCTCGTCCTTCGCGTGAACGACTGGGGCGCGTCGGCGAAGAACAGCTACTCGCGGGGCATGGGCGTCCTGTTCGAGGATATCGCGGAGAGCACGGCCCAGGCCATCGAGGCTTTCGTCCAGCGGGAGCTTGACGGAGAGAACACGTGAAACGAACGCTCGCGCAGCGGGTCGCGCGGGCACGGCGTCACCCCCGGCGGATCATGGTCCGCTTCGGGACCAACGAGGCCGAGCACAAGGGCCTGGTCGAAAACCTCTCCGAAACCGGGTTATTCCTCACCGCGAATCAGGTCTTACCGCCTCGAACGAAGATCAGGATCGAGTTCACCGTCGGCGAAACGCCCGGAGTGCTGGAAGGAATCGTGCAGTGGGCGAGGCAGATGCCGGCTTCCATCAGCCAGGTGATCCCCTCCGGGATGGGCGTTCGTCTGACTTCCGCTCCCGAAGCCTACCGCAAGCTCCTCTCCAGGATAAATCGGAAGTTCCCTTACTGATCACCGGAGAGTTCATGTCCAGGCCGACCCTCCTTGTCGTCGACGACGAACGCAACGTCCTCATCGCATTCAACCAGGTCTTCCGGCGAGAGCCCTGCGCCCTCCTGACGGCGGGGGGCGCCAAGGAGGCCCTCGATCTCCTGGCGCAACACCCCATCGACATCCTGATCACGGACAACCGGATGCCCGGCATGTCGGGCATCCAGCTGCTTCGCGAAGCGAAGCAGGCCTACCCGGGAGTCTTCCGGGTCCTGGCGACCGGCGAGCTGAATCAGGAGGACTTCCTCAGGGCCACCGAGGAAGCCGGCGTGCAGCGGATCATCTACAAGCCCTGGGACGTGGACGAGCTTCTGGCGACGGTGCGTGAGATCCTCGGGCAGCGCGCAACTCGGGAGGACGAGGCCTAGCGGCGAGGCAACGGTCCCGATGTTCCCCTCGATTCCCGGGCCATGCCGATCCGCCCTCCGGCGCCCGATGAAGGTCTTCCTGGACGGATATATCCTCTCCAAAAATCTTCCGTTTCCCTGACACCCGCGACTCCTTCTCACCACTCAGTAAGACACCAACTGGCGAATTGGGCGCCTTCCAGCGAGGTGGCCTCGGTATCGAGGAAGGCGCTCGGGCGTATTTCTGTCGGGATAGCCATGCGCAAACTCAGCGTTTTTCTATTAGTCTTACTGCTCTCTGTGCTCGCCGGCACCCCGCCGGCCCTCGCGACGTCCATCAATCTGGCGGAGCTGATCGAGAGCCAGGGGACCATCACCGTCGGCGACAAGCTCTTCAGCAACTTCACTTTTTCGATGTCCTCGACGGATCCGGAGAACACCACGCCGGCCGGCGCCGGCGGCATCACCGTCTCCGACCTTCAGGTGGGGAATCAGCTGGGGCTGGCGTTCACCGGCGCGATCACCGCACAGAACGGGGCGACCCTGGACCTCGTCATCGGCTACAAGGTGACGGTCCTCGACCCGGAGCGGCTCCTCTCGGACGTCGAGCTGATTTTCAACGGTGTGGCGAGCCTCGGCTCCCACACCTCGATCGTCGAGACCGTCCTGGACGCCATGCCAGCGCCGGGCCAGCCGGCCCTCATTGGCGAAGCGTACGTGCAGGACCCACCCAACGGGCAGCATGACGACCTGATCGATCTCAGCCGGAATGTTCGGATGGCCCTGATCCAGAAGGACATCATCCTGCAGGCGGGTCCACGCGGGAATGTGACGATCACGGTCGTCGACCAGCTCTTCTCCCAGACTCCCCCGCGGGAGGTCCCGGAGCCGGCTTCCCTGTTCCTGCTGGGGACGGCCCTGCTCGGGATCAGGGCAGGTCGGCGGAGGATCGGGCGGGCGAAGGGCCCC
>JBGPLH010000058.1:0-13097 GCA_041486365.1 Thermodesulfobacteriota bacterium
CGGGAGGTCCGCGACCTGGAGGAGGAAGTCACGCACCTCAAACGGGAATTCCGTGACCTCGACTTCCAGGCCTCGGTGGCCGGGGTTCCGAAATCCTGGCGCGAGTAATAAACCCTATTTATTTCAATGAATTGACAGATTCCAGAGCCACCCTCCACCGCGCCCCGCCGCGAAAATTTGCATCAAGCCGGCGCCACTCCGTGCCGAAAATCCCCACTCATCCTATGAAAGGGGATTTCGGTATGACCCTGGTTTGCGCTTGGTGCGATACCTTCCTCGGAAAGAAAGCCCCGCTGAACAAGCCGGGGGTCACGCACGGGATGTGCGCCCGCTGTCTCTCGGAGCGCCTCGGTCCTCGGGAGGACACCTTCAGGGTCACCGCCGCCAGGGTCACCGCCGCGCGCTCCTACGGCTTCGCGGAGGGCGCCTCGCCCGCGCACTGAGCCAGCACACGTTCCGCTCCCGCCGGCCCCGCCGGCGATTTTTTTTGGCCGCCTCCCGCTTCCCCCGGGAGCGCCCCCCTCCATGCGAAAGTGGACCGCTTGACACCTTCCGACGGGCTGCGGTAGAAACACCCTTCCTGCCACGGGTCGGTTTGCCGCGCTCGTGCCTCGCATGGCTGCAGAGTCGTTCGAGATTTTCGGAGGAGATCGTGAACAAGTCGGATCTGGCCCGCATCATTGCCGAGCGCCGCGGCATTCATCAGCGGCAGGCGGACGCCATCGTGGACGTCGTTTTCGACTCCATGGCTGAGGCGCTCAAGCGGCAGGAGCGAATCGAGATTCGCGGGTTCGGCAGCTTCGTCGCCAAGCAGTACGACGCATACGTGGGGCGCAACCCGAAGACGGGAGAGCAGATCCAGGTCCCCTCCAAGCGGATGCCCTACTTCAAGGTGGGCAAGGACCTGAAGCGCAAGATCAACGAGTCCGAAGGCGAGCCCGAGACGAAGCCCGCTGGTGACACCAAGGAGACGACGGCCGCCGGGTGAGGATCCTCGTTTGCGCCGACGCACTACCCCGGCCCGAGCCGGGGTTTTCGCTTGCGGAGATCCTTCTCGAGGATCCGGTTCATCCGCGAGAAACCGATCATGACGCCGGCTTCCACGAAGGCGGAATCTCTGAAGGCTTCAGGCGCGGGACGTGTACGCCGCGGCCGCGGCGGCCACGCCGGTGCCGGTCCGTATCACGCGGCCCTGGGCGGCCAGCACGCGCTCCAGGGCGTCAAGGAACGTGAGAACGTTCGCGCGGGAGGAGCCATGGCCCATGAGGCCCACGCGCCAGACCTTCCCGCGGAAGACGCCGAGCCCCGCGCCGATCTCGATCCCGAAGGCCTCGATCAGGCGGCGCCGGACGGCCGCCTCGTCGATCCCATCGGGCACCGAAACGGCGTTGAGGCACGGGAGCCGCTCCCCCTCGGGGACCCCGAGCGAGAGTCCCATCGCGCCGAGGCCCGCGACGAGCGCGCGGTGGTTATCGAGGTGGCGCGCCCACCGCGCCTCGAGCCCCTCCTCCTGGACGATCCGCAGGGCCTCGCGTAGGGCGTAGATCATCGAGATGGGCGCCGTGTGGTGGTACACGCGCTCGCTCGATCCCCAGTATTTCATGAGCATCGTCACGTCGAGATACCAGGACGCAACGGTTGACCTCCGGGCACGGACCGCGTCCAGCGCCCGATCGGAAAAGCTCACCGGGGAGAGGCCCGGCGGACAGGAGAGGCATTTCTGCGTGCCGCTGTAGCAGGCATCGATCCCCCAGACATCCACCTCCACCGGCACTCCACCGAGCGAGGTGACCGTGTCGACGAGGAGCAGCGCGCCCGCCTCGCGGGTCGCCTCCGCGATGGGCGGGATCGACGTGAGCGCGCCCGTGGAGGTCTCCGCGTGCACGACCGCAAGGATTTTTGGCTTCTCCCGCCGCGCCGCCTCGCGCACCGCGGCCGGATCCATCGCGCGCCCCCAGGGTGCATCCACGCGCGTGACCCGCGCGCCGCAGCGGCCCGCGACGTCAGCCATCCGCTCGCCGAAGACGCCGTTCACGCATACGAGCACCGGGTCGCCGGGCTCGACCAGATTCACGAAGCAGGCCTCCATGCCGGCGCTGCCGGTGCCCGAAACCGGGAAGGTGAGCCGGTTCTCCGTGCGAAACGTCTCGCGCAGGAGTGACTGCGTCTCGTCCATGAGATCGAGGAAGGCCGGATCGAGATGGCCCAGCAGCGGCACGCTCATCGCGCGCAGAACGCGCGGGGGCACGTCGCTCGGTCCGGGGCCGAGGAGGGTTCGCGACGGGGGCTCGAGCGGCCCGGGCTGCTTCAGCATGGCGATTCCGAGTTTCGAGGTGACGGTTTTCGGCACCACGCGGGCGGTTCACGCGCAGGACACGGCGAGAAGCGGCGCTCGGGGTGCCGCGCCGCGCGATGGACGCGCGCATCCTAGCGGCGCCCGCGTCTTCCGCGCAACAAATAGTTTGACACCCGCGATCCACGTTGCCTACGATGAGCCGCGGGGGGATCGCGGTTTTCGCGCGCGAAAGGATTCTTGATGTCCCGATCCGTCCGCCCGGAGAAGGAAGCAGCCGGAGCCGAGAACGGAGGCCCCCGTGCTTCTTCGAACGAAGCGCCCGCCGTCGTCCCGCGCGGCAGCAGCCGCCGGACCCATCGGATCTACCTGAGGACCGGCGTGCTTCTCCGCGATCCGCGCGGACGCTCTCACGAGGGACTTGTCGGGAACCTCGGCGACGGCGGAATCTTCATTCACGCGCCCGCTCCCTTCCCCAGCGGCAGCCGGCTGCGTGTCTTCATCGACCTCCGCACGTCGGAAGGGGGTGGCCCGATCGAGGCCGAAGGCCAAGTGACCTGGGTCCGGCGGCAGGGCGATCGCAGGCTGCCGGGGTACGGTGTCCGCTTCACCGAAATCGATCCCGCCGATCGCGATTGGATCCGGAGGCTCCTCGAAAGGCGCGCCGCCGAGAGCCGCCGCCTCTGGATGCGCTGAACACCCCGCCTGCCGGAGATTCGATGCGTGCCGTCCCGCTCGGTGCCCCACTGAATGCGCCAAGGATCCGCACCCCGAAGGAGGTTTACGCCCACCTCGACCGCTACGTGATCGGGCAGGAGCGCGCCAAGCGCACCATCGCCATCGCGGCATACAACCACCTGAAGCGGATAACCCTGAAGCACGCCGGCTCCCACCCCGATGAAAGCGCACCCCCCGTCACCGGCCCGGCCGCGGGGCTCCTCCGGAAATCGAACGTTCTGCTCATCGGCCCCACGGGCTGCGGCAAGACGCACCTCGCGCGACACCTCGCCGCCGTCCTCGATCTTCCGCTCGCCATCGTCGATGCCACCGAGTACACCGAGGCCGGCTACTACGGCAAGGACGTCGAGGTGATGGTCGCGGAGCTGCTCTTCCGGACCGGGGGCGACGTCGATCGCACGCAGCAGGGAGTGATCTTCATCGACGAGATCGACAAGATCGCGCGCCGCACCGGGCACGCGAGGTCCGGCGCCGGCTCCCGCGATATCGGCGGGGAGGGCGTCCAGCAGGCGCTCCTCAAGCTGCTCGAGGGGGACGAGATCTTCGTCCCGCTGAACGTCACGCAGCACTGGAACAAGCACGACTTCGTACTCGTAGACACGAGCGAGATCCTCTTCGTCTGCGCGGGCACCTTCAGCGACATGCCGAAACTCGAGGCCGCGCCGCGCCTGGGTTTCGGGCGTGACGTGGTGCCCGCCGGGACGGACCGTGAGCGCCGCGTCTCCGTGCGCGATCTCGAGGCCTACGGACTGCTCCCCGAGTTGCTCGGGCGGCTGCCCGTCATCGTGCAGCTCGCCGAGCTCAGCGAGGAAGACCTGGTGCGAGTGCTCCGTGAGCCGCCCGATGCGATTCTGCGGGAGTACGAGGCGCGATTCGCCGCGGACGAGATCCGGCTCACGGTGACCCCGGACGCGCTCCACGCGATCGCGCGGCTGGCGATCGGGCGGGGGCTCGGGGCCCGGGGACTGCGGGCGATGTTCGAAGAGATCACCCACGACTTCATGTTCGAGGCACCCGCTCTGAGGGGCACGGAGGCGCGGATCGACGCGGATCTCGTCCGGGCAAGGCTCTCCGGTTTCGTGTAATCTCGCGGGAGAGTGAGCGCATCCGGAGACGGGGCGGCGGCTCGCCGGGGGAGGGGCATGAGTTGCCTGTTCTGCGGAATCATCGAGGGGAGCATCCCCGCCAAGAAGGTGCACGAGGACGACCGCATCCTGGCCTTCGAGGACGTCCATCCGCAGGCGCCCGTGCACATACTGATCGTCCCGCGCAAACACATCCCGACGGGACTGGACATCGCGCCCGAGGATCGTGAGCTGATCGGAGAGATGTTCCTTCTGGCCGCCAAGCTCGCCCGGGAGAACGGGGTGGCGTCGGACGGCTACCGGGTAGTGCTCAACACCAACTCCGCGGCGGGACAGTCGGTGTTCCACCTGCACTACCACCTGCTGGGAGGGCGCCTGTTCCACTGGCCGCCGGGCTAGCGGGCGGGAAGGGCGGTTGCGCGATGAAGCTATTCAAGTTCAAGGAGACGCTGAGGGTTCGCTTTGCCGAGACCGACGCGCAGGGTGTCGTGTGGAACGGCCATTACCTCACGTACTTCGACGTGGCCATGACCGAGTACCTGCGCGCGATGGGGCTCGCCTACCAGCAGGCCGTCGGCGACGGCTACGAGTTCGTGCTGGCGCGCTTCGCCATCGATTACCGGGCGCCGGCCGCCTTCGACGATCCCATCGACGTGCACACCGGCATCACGCGCATCGGCAACTCGAGCATCGCCTTCGGCTTCGAGATGACCAACGCCGACAACGGCCTCCTGCTCACGCGGGGGGAGGCGGTCTACGTCGTGCTCGACCGGCGGACCGGTACTCCCGCGCGGGTCCCCGATCGATTCCGCGAGCTCGCGGGGAAGTTCGAGGGAAAGGACTTCTCCCTCTCCGATCGCGGTTGACACCCCTTCCTCGGCGGCGCTAACGTTCCGCCCATGTCGCGCCCTCGAATCCGCCATTGGCGTTTTCTGATCCTTCTTGCCCTCATGGCCGTCGCTCTCCTCGACGCGAAGCTCGATCGCGAACGCAAGTCGCTTTCGATCGTCTGGAAGCCCACATCGAAACTGCGGATCGATGAAGGCTTCCGTGCGATCGAGCGCGGTGTCGTGTGGCTCCAGACGGCCGCGTCCGGGGACGCGGTCGTGCCCGTGACCGCCGGCCGGGTCGGCACGCGGGCATCCGGAGACAACGAGAAGCCGGCCGCGGCGGCGCGGGCAGCGCCGCGCCGGGAGGGTGCCGCCCGGATCCCCAAGGCGCTCGATCGGCACAGCGAGCAGGATCGCCGGCGGCTCGATCAGGCGGTCTCGGGGAACTGAACCGCGGGAACGACCCCGGATCCCCCTGGGGGAGGTCCCGGGCGCGGCGAGGGCCAACTCCGGGGATACCGGGGCCGACAAAGCCTGAATGGATGCCTACCTCGACATCGAGACCTCCTGGGACCGCGCGATCAAGGTGGTCGGAGTCTACGTGCCCGGACGCGGCACGCACCAGCTCGTGGACGGAGAGGTCACGGACGTCGCGGTCGCCCGCCTGGTTCAGGGGGCGCGGCGCCTGTACACTTTCAATGGCGATCGGTTCGATCTCCCGATGATCGAGCGACACCTCCGGCTCGACCTGCGGCAGATCGCGCCGAGCCACGATCTGATGCGCGCGTGCCACGGCGTCGGACTCCGCGGCGGCCTCAAGGCGATCGAGCGTCATCTCGGAATCGGACGCACCTTTCCGGAGGTGGATGGCCGGATGGCCATGGGCCTCTGGCGGCGCTACGAGACCCTCGGCGATCGGGACGCGCTCACTCTGCTCCTCGCCTACAACCGCGAGGACGTCGAGAACTTGGAGATCCTGCGGGACCGGCTCGCGTCGTTCACCCCGGCGTGAGCCCGGCAGACCCCACGGCCGCTGTCACACCCCTGGGGCAGAGTGGACCCTGGGAGGGTGTGTCGGGGCGCGCGGAGAAGGAAGAAGTGGACAGGATGGGCCCCGGTGGGCCTGCCCTGAGGCCCCTCGCGCATCGGGGGCCGGTTGAGTCCTACCTGAGGAAGGACGATCGATGCTTGCCCGCCAGCACTTCGAGAAGCTCGAGGCCGAGCGGCTCGCGCCCTACGGGCTCAGGAGCGCCGAATCGAAGGGACGGAAGCACCAGGAGGAGGAGCACCCCTTCCGGATGGCTTTCCAGCGCGACCGCGATCGGGTGATCCACTCGACCGCGTTCCGGCGCCTGGAGTACAAGACCCAGGTTTTCGTGAACCACGAAGGAGATCACTACCGCACGCGGCTCACCCACACGATGGAAGCCTCCCAGATTGCGCGGACCATCGCGCGCGCGCTTCGGCTCAACGAGGATCTCTCGGAGGCCATCGTCCTCGCCCACGATCTAGGGCACACGCCCTTCGGCCACTCGGGCGAGCGGGTGCTCCACCACCTGATGGTCGACCACGGCGGCTTCGAGCACAACGCCCAGAGCCTGCGGATCGTGGAGATGCTCGAGGAGCGGTATCCCGGATTCAAGGGGCTCAATCTCACCTACGAGACGCTGGAGGGGATCCAGAAGCACCGGACCGAGTACGATACGCCCGAGGGCGAGCGCGTGCGCCATCCCGGCCTCGAGGCGCAGACGGCCGACCTGGCCGACGAGATTGCCTACAACAACCACGACATCGATGACGGGATCGCGAGCGGTATGCTCGACCCGGGGGAGCTGGAGTCCGCCGCGCTATGGCGCGAGGCGGCCGGCGACGCGCGGTCGAAGTGCGCCGGGGCGACCCCGCACGTTCTGCGCGCCGCCACGATCCGGCGCTTGATCGATCGGCTCGTCACGGACGTGATCCTCACGGTGGACAGCCGAATCGAGGCGCTCGGGATCCGATCGGTGGACGACGTGCGGCGCTCGTCCGAGCGGATCGTCGGCTTCTCCGCCGAGGTGGGGGAGAAGAACGGGGAGCTCAAGCGCTACCTGTACGACAACCTCTACCGGCACACGCGCGTGATCCGGATGGGAACGAAGGCCGAGCGGATCATGGAGGATCTCTTCAACGCATACGTGCACCAGCCCGAGCAGATGCCGCCGCACTTCGTCCGGCGCGTGCGCGAGGGAGAAGTGCTCCAGCGGGTGATCGCCGACTACATCGCTGGCATGACCGACCGCTACGCGATGGACGAGCACCAGAAGCTCTTCGATCCACACGCGCGGGTCTAGGACGGCAACCTGACGATGTGCTCGCGCGTTGACCCGCGCATTCCGCTCTGATACGTTCCGCCCCCGAAGCCGATCCGCCGCATTCTCGCGTTTTCACACCGGATCCGGAGTAGGGATGGGAGCGACCACCCGCCCGGCAGCGACGATGTCCGCCGCGCGCGATGCGATCGTGGTCCTGTCGACCGCACCCGACATGGCGACCGGCGAGCGAATCGCCCGCGCGCTGGTCGAGGCGCGTCTGGCGGCCTGCGTGAACATCGTGCCGGGCCTCGTCTCCGTCTACCGGTGGAAGGGATCCGTCTCGCGCGAACCGGAGGTCCTCTGCGTCATCAAGACGCGGCGGACACTGCTCTCGCGCATGGCGGCGCGGCTGCGCGACGCGCACCCCTACGAAGTTCCCGAGATCCTCGCGATAGGGGTGCAGGCCGGCGCGAGGCCCTACCTCGAGTGGCTGCTCGCGGAGACGCTCCCCCGGCCGGGGAACAATCCGCCCGCCCGGCGCGCACGATCGGTACCGAAAGGGAAGGGAAGGAAGCGTTGAAGAAGACGACCCCGAAGGATACCGCGCCGGGACGGTGGCGCGCGGCCGAAGAAAAGCTCACGCGGTTGCTTCAGGCCGACGCCGGCCCGGGGACGGAAGGGCTCACCGAGGAGGAGCTCTCGATCGTGAGCGCGCGGCGGTTCGACAAGGCGGACGCGGAGACTCGCCGGTCGCTCGTGCGCCTCGCCCTGAGGCTGCGCTCGCCTCTCACCGCGAAGGCGCTGGTCGCCAAGGCCGGACCTGCACTCGACCTCGACACTCTCGCGAGCCTCGCGGAACTCGCGGGTCTCGCCGGAGAGTCGCCCGCCTGGCTCTCCGACGTGCCCGCGATCCGCGAAGAGATCGGCGGCGTCATCGCCGCTCTCAAGGCAGGAGGGGGCGTGGCCGCGCTGGAGAAGGCCCCACGCTTCGCGTCGCTTCCGCCGGAGCTTCGCGGCGCGGCCCTCCGCTCCCTGGCGCAGGGCGCGGGCGAGGCGATCGTCCCGCTCGCCCGCGAGATAGCGGGGCAGGACCCCGGGATCGCCGTCGAGGTTGCCGACGCCATCGCTTCCGTGGCCTCTGAATCGGTTGGGGCGCTGCTCGTCGAGTTCCTCGGAGGCGCGGAGGACAGGTTTGTCGTGAAGTCCCTGCGCCGCGCAATCCAGCGCCTCCGGCAGGCCGGGATCCGGGTGGAGCTGCCCAAGGAGGGTGAGCCCGTCTTCAAGCCGGCCGAGCGCGCGAAGCCGGAGGCCTTCGTGACAGGGATTGATGCCCACGGGGCAAGGCTGGTCTTTCTGGTGCAGCCACGCTCTCCGCACGGGTTGAATCTGTTCGAAGCACTCACCACCGAAGACCGGGGCCTCGTCGAGTTCCGGGCCTACGAGACGCACCGCCGCGGGGTCGACCGATTCCTCGATGCGCTCCGGGAGCGCAGCCCTCTGGTCCTCACCGCCACGGAGCCCGCCCATGCGCGCTGGCTCGTCGCGGAGGCGATGGAGCGGAACGTCCGCTCGGGCACGCGGCTCCCCGCGGGAGCCAGCGAGCTTCGCCTCCTCTGGGACACGGGAGACCAACCCGCCGCGCCCGCCCCGGAGTCCGTTTCGCGCGTTGCCGATTCGGACTCGGCGCTGGCCTCTTCGGCGAAGCTGATGGAGCACGAGTCGTTCAAGGGCTGGTACGTCGATCCAGATCTCCTGAAACCGGCGCTCGAGAAGATTCACGACGCCGGGTCCTCCAGGATCGTGCTCACGCCGCTTCAGAAGAACGAGCGGCTTGCCTCAGTCGTCCGGGAGGCCACCGACGAGATCTTCGCCGCAGGCGGGCCCGATTCACTGCGCGCCCGCTACGCCCGGCGCCTCTTGGAGATGGCGCACCTCTTCACCCTCCGGAACGACCCGGACACCGCAAGGCAGGCGCGATCCGCGGCCGACCACCTGGGCAAGCCGGATTCCCGCCCGTCATTGAACCCCTTCGCCTACGCGCTCGTGGAGAAGACGCTCACGATCCTCGCCCGGGACGAGGAGGAGCGGGAGAAGAAGGCGAAGAAAGAGGCGGAGGCTTCTCTGCTCGTGAAGCCCTGAGCCGTCCGCTGAGGGTTGCATCGCCCGGCACGTCTCGTTCCCACCGGCCTTCGCGAGAGGCCGGTTTTCCGTCTTTACCTCCTCAAGCCGAACGGTGCCGGAGGGGCCGCAAGTTGCGATCGGTCCGGGTCGGGTGGCCCGGACGGACGATCCCGCCCCTCGCCCCGGAAGGTTCGGGGAGCCGGTGAGCGGCCGCGGATTTTTCAGGCGGACGATCGATCATCCGCACGATGCCCCGGCGACCGCAGCCGGCGCAGGTCCAGAAGCTCAGATAAATGCGTTCGTCGGCAGCCAGGTCGAAGCTGAGGTCGCCGACGTGGCAGTGAGGGCAGTGCATCGGGGTCTCCGTGGGAAGGCCGCTGCGGGACGAGGAGCCCGAAGCGACCATGGTTTGGGCGATGAAAAAGCGAAAGATACGGGCGTCGTTCCACCGCTTGTGCTTGGACTCCAGCCTAGCGTGAGTCTGTGACAAAAGACCGAGAGGGCACTCCGAAGCAGGCCATCTCCCGGGTAGCGTCGAGAACGGACGGATCTCCCCCCTTGATCAGCCCTCGATTCCCGCCAGCGCCCCCTGGAGGACGTCGCTCACACGCCGGAGCCGGGCGTTCACGTCGAGGGTCTCGAGGAGCTCCTGTTTCAGGGTTTCCTCCTGGAGGAGGTAGAAGGCGACGAAGTCGGTGAGAAAAGAAGGATCGTCCATGAAAGAGAGGAGGTTGAGCAGCCTGGCGGCGTTCCCCGCATCGAGCAGGAAGACGAGCTGTTGGGAGAGCCGGACGATCTCCAGCACCCGCGCCGCGCGAATACTGGGGGCGCAGGCGGTCTCCTCAAGGACCCGCGCGCCCGCCCGGATATAGGGGATCTCCTGGTTCACCTCCTCGATCGCGATCCGGGCGACCCCGCGGACCATGATGTTCTTCTCGCCATCCTCGAGCTCCTGCACCTCCACGATCTCGCCCAGCCCGCAGACCCGCCCCGTGGTGATCCCACCCTCTCCCTGCCGCAACATGGAAATCGCGAGCCGGCGGTCCTCCTGAAGGGCCTGGTTGACCATGAGCTTGTATCGCTCCTCGAAGATGTACAAAGGAATCGTCACCCCCGGGTACAGGACCGCTTTCGGCAGGGGAAAGACGGGGACGTGACGGAGCCGCCGGAGCCGGGGTGAATCCATCGCGGGATCGTCCTAGCGCTACCCGGGCCGGCAGCCTGGAGGAGGTCGGTTGTGGAACGAACGGACGGTTCCTATCATAGTGCGGCTCCGGCCCGTCCGGGAGTGGATCCGGGCGAATAGCGGCGGCCATCGTCATTCCAAGGCCGCCCCGAAATCCCCCTTCTCGGATCTGCACGGGGGCGAAGCGCGATGGCCCTGCTCCCCCCGAGAGAGGGCCGACCTCCAGCAAAACGAAAGGCCCCTGTGTCCTCCGACGTCGTCCTCGCCACCGATCATCTCACGAAGCGATTCGGCAAGCGCACCGCCGTGGACCGCCTCTCGCTGGAGGTCCGTCGCGGCGATGTCTTTGGCTTCCTCGGTCCCAACGGCGCCGGGAAGAGCACGACGATGCGCATGATCCTCGGGCTGGTGCACCCCAGCGGCGGGAGCGTGCGTATTGCCGGGGTGGACACGGCCCGTGACCGCCGGGCCGCGCTGGCGCGGGTGGGCTCGGTCGTCGAGAAGCCGGGCTTCTACCTCCATCTGTCTGGGTGGGAGAACCTGGCCATCTTCGCCTCCCTCGGCGGCGGTGCCGCCCGCGCGCGCATGGAGGAAATCCTCGAGGTGGTCGGCCTGCGCGGCCGCGAGCACGATCCGGTCGCCGTCTACTCCCACGGGATGCGCCAGCGCCTCGGGATCGCGCAGGCCCTGCTCCCGGATCCCGATCTGATCCTTCTGGACGAGCCGGGCGACGGGCTCGATCCCCGGGGGAGCCGTGAGATCCGGCAGCTCATCCGCTGCCTCACCGACGATCGGCGGCTCACGATTTTCCTGTCGAGCCACTTCCTCCATGAGGTGGAGCAGCTGTGCAACCGCGTGGCAATCCTGAACAGGGGCGGGCTCCTGTACCAGGGGACCGTGGAGGGGCTCATGACGCAGGAGTCGCATCTGCGCGTCGGCGTTGACAGGGTCCAGGAGGCGCGCGAGTTCCTCGCGGCGCTGGACGGTGTGAGTGTGCTCTTCGAGGACGTGGACGCGCTCACGCTCCGGCTGTCAGGCGTGCAGGCGCCATGGGTGAACGAGCAGCTCGTCGGGAAGGGATTCCGGGTACACCAGCTCGCGGCGGTGCGCGAGACCCTCGAGACCGTCTTCCTCCGCCTCACCGCGGGAGAGGCGAACATCGCGGCCTGACGGATCCCGGCCGCCGGGAGCAAGCGCTTTGGGCTTCTGGACCCTGATCCGCCTGGAAATCATGAAGCTGCGGAGAAACCGCGCAGTGGCCCTGGGTCTGGGGAGCCTCGTCGCGTTCCTGCTGCTCATGCTCTGGGGTTTTTACAGCTACGCGTCCCGGCAAACGGGGGGCCTGTCCCTCTTCCGGGAAGCGGCCGAGCACCCCACGTACTTCAACGGTCTCCTCTTCTCGCTTTATTCCGTCTATTTCGCCTTCCACTTCGTGATGCCTGTGGTCGTCGCGATGATCGCGGGCGCGCAGATCTCGGGCGAGGCCCACGGCGGCACGCTGCGCGCGATCCTCTCGCGCCCCGTGGGCAGGGCCGAACTCGTCGTCTCGAAGTTTCTCGTCACGGCACTGTACGCCTGGCTGGTGCTGGCCGCCTTCATCGCCCTGAACCTGCTCACCGGATTCGTGCTCGTGGGCTGGGGAGATCTCGGCCTGTACCCAGGTCCCCTCGGCCTCGTGGACGAGCCGGGGAGCATCGCGCGCAATGAGGCGCTGCTGCGCTTCGGGATGGCGACGCTCTCGGGCACCTGGTCGCTTCTCACGCTGATCGCGCTGGCGTTCCTCTTCAGCGTGATCGTCGACACCCCCGTGGTCTCGGTGACCGCGGCGATCCTCGTCTACCTGATCCTCACCGTCATTGGCAGGGTCGAGTTCTTCTCCGACATCAAGCCGTACTTCTTCACCACGGACATGGACTTCTGGCGCGTGGTCTTCAAGCCCGAGATTCCCTGGCGGGAACTCGCCTGGAGCGCGATGCGCTGCGGGGCTTACATCTTCGGGCTGCTGCTGGTCGCCGTTGTCCTCTTCGAGCGGCGGGACATCACCACGTGATGAGGGCGCGGGGCGGATGGCGATGAGACGGGAAGGGTTCGGCATCAAGATCGTGCTCGCCGCCGGACTGCTGGCGATGCTCGCGGGCGCTCGCGCGCTGCGGCCGATCCAGGGACTCGTGGCCCTCGCACCCGCCATCGACTTCACCGGTGGCGGCTGGCGCGTCAAGGTCCTCACCTGGAATCTCGGTTACGCCTACGGGAAGATGGACAGCCGGGCCCACGACGAGGATCTTCCCGCGGTGGTCCGTGTGATCGAGGCCGAGCGGCCGGACGTCGTGGCGCTCCAGGAGCTTTCCGGCCGCCGGCAGCTGCGCTCGCTCGTGACCCGGCTCGGCGGCGAGTACCGGGGTTTCCTGGACGAGGGGGGCGACGCTGATCGCTTCGCGGGTATTCTCGTGCGCGCCCCCAAGATGGAGTTCCGCGCGATCCGCACGAGCGCGGGCCGCAGCGCGAGCGCCGCGGTTTTCCGGGTGGCTCGCAGCCCCCTCACGATCTGCGCCA